>CAMLCX010000037.1 GCA_946478635.1 uncultured Pseudomonadota bacterium | reverse complement strand
GGCCCGATGGTCGCGCCGTGCGCGCGCTTGAAAACGCCGTCGCCCCAGGAGCGCAGAAAGTTGCCGTCGCGATCAAAAACGATCACCGGATGTTTGCCGCGCGTGAAGCAATAAACCTGATCTTTTTGATCGACCGCGACGGCGGCAACTTCGTGAAAGCTCCAGTCGCCGGGCAACCGGCCCCAGCCTTCGATCACTTCGTAACGGTAATCACCGCTGCCTACCACTACACTCATAAAATCTCCCTTCGGTCGATTCGGTTTTGAGTCTCGCGTCTAGAGTCTAGCGTTGAATTTCAAAAATCGAGACTCCAGACCCTGGACGTTAGACTAATCCTGCCTTTCAAACTCGTACGCCTGCCGCCACCCTTCGAAGCCGCCGCTCATACTGGCAACACTTTTAAATCCATTCTCGATCAAGAAACCTGTAGCGCCGAGGCTGCTGTTGCCGTGGTAGCAATAAACCACGATGTCTTTTTCCTTGTCGGTGTTCTGGACGAACTCCTGGATGTTGCCGTCGTTCAAGTGAATCGCGCCGGGAATGTGCGCTTGCGCGTAGGAGCCGGGATCGCGAATATCGACGAACAGAGATTCTTTCTGATCCAATTTCTCTTTGGCGGCGTGAATTTGAATTTGCGGGATCTCCATACTGCGACTCCTTCGTTTCAGCTGTTTTTCTATCAAGCTCGAATTGCGCTGTCCACAGCGAAAATAGTGCGCCGCAAGGATAGGCCGGCGATGAATCAATTGCTATAATCCGGCGCCATGAAGTTTTCTCCTCTGAGTTTGTACGTTTCCGCGGCTGTTTTTCAAACCGCCGGTTCATCCGGCGCGGCGATGCTGGCGCCGTTCTTTATGAAAGAGCACGGCTATTCGGTTGCGTTGGCGGGCATCCCGCTCGTTGCCAATGGCGTCGGGCGAGTTTGTTCCGATGTTTTGTCCGGCGTCGTCGCGACTTACGTGAGTCCCGGACCGCTGCTGATTCTCGCCATGATTCTCGGCCTTGCGACCAGCGTCATCGGCTATTTCTTCATCGGTAGCATGCCGGTTTTTACGGCGGTCTGGGTCGTCTTCGGCTTGACCGAAGCGATGTTTGCCTTATCACTTAGAAAGATCGGCTTCGATCAGTCGGAGCCCGGACGGCAAGGGCGCGTGCAGGGCCAGATGGCGTCGGCCCTGGGCATCGGATTTACCCTCGGACCTCTGCTCGGAGGTTTTGTCGGCAAGTGGCTCGGACCCGATGGACTGTTCTTTCTCTACGCCACGCCGCAGTTCATCGGCATGATCCTGATCTTTTTAGCCGGCGCGCATCGATACAAGCGCGTGACCGCCAGCGAGGCGCCCAACCTCTGGCACGAGGGGGGCAAGCTCTTGCGCAGGCTGCCTTTTCTCGCGTCATGTCTCGCCATCTGTCAATCTTTTTTGTTCCTGGTCGGCGTCACCCGAGTTGCATTCCCTTTCCTGGCTGTGAATCTCCGCGGCATCAGTTTGGAGACGGTGGGTACCATGGTGTCGTTATCGCGGCTGAGCGATACGTTTGGGCGCTACACGGGCGGTTGGCTGTGCGATCGGATAAGACCCGCGTGGGTCATCCTGCTCGGTGTTGCGGTCGGCATCCCGATGCTTTTGATCCAAGTTCACGGCGCACGTTTTTTGACCCTGCTCATCCCACTTGCGATCACGACCATGGGCTTTGGCTTCACCAACGTCGGCGCCACCACCTTCGCGCTACAATCGGCGAACCGCGGCGCCAAGGAACTCGCGCTCGGCATCTCGCGCGCCTCCACCTCCTTGGGTCAGGCAATCGGACCCTTGGTATGCGGCGCGCTGATCGAGAGTATGGGATACGAGGGAGGATTTCAGACCATGGCGCTTATCTCTGGAGTGGTTCTGGTAATAACCTGGATCGGCCTGAAACGACAATCGGACCAAGCTCAGTGATTGGAATGATGGAGTAACGGAGTGATGGAGCGATGGGTTAGCAATTTCCCCAACACTCCACTACTCCAACACTCCAATTCGCGTGGTCTAATTATCTCAGTCCTTTGTACTCCTCGCCGATGCCGAGATCTTTCAAATACTCTATGCTGTTGTTGGCGTAACCCACCTGCCCCGCCTTTTCGGCGCGCCAGGCGTCGAGATATTTGATAATGTCGTCCAACGGTAAAACGTCGGCGTACTTCTGGTTCATGTCGAAAAGATTGATGGCGTGACACGCTTCATGCCGGTCGAACACGCACTCTTCGGCGACGACCATACGCAAGCGATTCGTCGTGCCGTCGACCACGCTGGCGCGCACGCAACCGCTCGTGCTCTCGCCGCAGGTAATGATCGTATCGACGCCGAGGAAATTCAGATGGCCGACCAGCGGCGTGCCCCAGAAAGCGCTTGGCGACACTTTCTTAAAAACGGTTTCGCCGGGAATCGGCTTCACCTGATCGACGATGTCGTAACGGCGGCGAAAACGATCAAGCTCTTCGGCGCTCATGGTCGCGCGCTTCTTGGTATCGCGGCGAAAAGCCCAGGGCTCCACTGCAACTCCATCCATACCGGTAACATGGATGATGGGAATACCGACCTCGCGCGCCTTGGCGAGAAGTTTTTGGATATGCGGCAATGCGTTCCAACCGGCCAACCCACAACTTCCCGGCCAGGTTTTTATGGCCTCCGTCACAGCTTCCGGCTTGTCGCCGAACACCCAGCGATATAAATCGATCAACAACAAAGCCGGCCGCTCACCGAACCCGATCTTCCGCTCCGCCTTGCCGACCAACGTGGCTTTATCTTGATCCGTTAGAAATTTTTCCCAAACCCGTTCAGCCATGCAGCACCTCCGAAATGAATTGACTGAAGGTTTATCACCGCAGTGCTTGAATCGTCAATATCGCGTGAAGATAGGCGAACTTTCCGCTTCACTGACGCGCACGCTTTTCGCGCGCGTCGGTGTGGAAGCGGCGGCGAACGACTGGAAAGCCGGAGTTTCGCGTCATGACGCTTTCAGCAAACGCGCGTGAGCAATTTCTTTCTTCTGAATTGGACGAACCTGAGATGCATCCAAAGTGGCGATGGCGACCGTTTCGCCGTGCAGGGTCAAAAACTCAACTTCAAAAGCTGCGCCTTTCTATGGACGTGGATCACGGTTCCGACATCGCCGGCTTTTAATTTTACCGCGGGAATGTTTGTTTTCAGGGCGATCCTGTCGTGTTCCTTGATCATGAAACCCTCGCAAAAATCACGGACGTCGCTGGTCACCCGCCGCGGCCAGAGCGCGTTCTCCCAATCCCGTTACGACTCGCGACTGAACCGCGGCTTGGTGGAACCGTTTTTTTAGCCCCGCCGCGCCTTCGCCTCTGCATCTGAACAATTTGCGCAACCGCCCGTAGGGTATCGTTGACCGCCTCACGATTTGGAAAAAGGCGCGCCACGTCAGGGTCGAGCACCACCACATTGCTTCCTCCAGCATATCGATGAGCATACTTACCGCGTACACCTCCAGTGAAGTCATAATGTTCGCGCATTTCATTATCTTTACGTGTTGCCTTCTTCATATTTCCTCCGTTCCTGAGGGTCGGCCTGCCTCGCATTGATTAGACGGCTCGTTTCCCCTTCATCTGTATGTACCCGACGAGCAGTCGCCGGCGAGTCGAGAGCCCAATGGTCACCCATCGTTCCTCGCCCACAGAGTGGTCGGGATCAGGGATTGTGATCGAGAAATGTGTCAGCAAAAACTGTGGAAGCCTCAGTGAAATCGATCCCGTGCTTCCGCAGATTTTGCCGGGCCTTCCGAGGATCCCATTCAAACCTGATCGATATTGAGTCCGATTAAGCCAGGAGTACCGAGTATTGGTCAAGGGGCTAATGTTGGGCGAGCAACTAATCGCTCCCTACCACAACGAGGATTACCGCCGATGCTTCAAATGGTTGCCGTTACAGTTTCGAAAGCGCTATAGTTCCCCGCGGGGGGAGTCATGGAAAAGCTTATTCCTATGGATCTCACAGGCATTATCGAAGAGGTTAAAGCAGAAGGCAAAAGCCGCCGCGTGATTTGGCAGGACTCGGAATCCATCGCCTTCTTGAGCAGCGGCCGCAAGGAGCGTTGGGATTTTCATATCGATCCGGCCGACGAAGTGACATTGCAACTGACCGGCGTGCAGCATCTGGTCTACCGAACGCCCGACGGCAAAGAAGAGACAGCGGACATAAAAGCCGGCCAGATACTGCTCTGCCCCGCTGGCGTGCCCCACTCGCCGCGGCTTGAACCTGATTCCTGGTTCATCGTCTTCGAGCGCAAGCGGCGAGGCGGTGAAATCGACCAATTCAAATGGTTTTGCAATACGTGCGGTGAGAAAGTCTACGAAGCTTCCGTCGAGGTCGGCGACTACCGCGCCGATCCTGTGGGACAGGTTTACGAGAAATTTTCCAGCGACGAGAAGCTCCGCACGTGCAAAGAGTGCGGCAACATCATCCCCGCTCCGCCCAAGTGACAAGCTCGGATGCGACCGAACTTGTCATCCTGAACGGTAGTGAAGGATATGTTTTATCTTTCTAACGCGCTCACTTTTCCATGAACCATTATATGCACCGTCTCACCCGACTCGCTTCCGCGTACCGCGCCGCCGAAGAAGCGATCGTGCGGGCGTTCTTTAAAAAGCCCAGGCGCAAAAAAGATCACCTGCGCTGGCTCAAAGCCCAGGGGTTTAAAGAATATTCGGCCATCAAGCCGATCATCGGCGCCTTGACCGCGCTTTATCCGAATGTCGACCACGGCGTCGATCGGCATGATTACGCCGAGTTGACCGAGAAACTGGCGGACGAAACCAAGCACGCGCGGCTGGTGATGGATCTGCTCGAGGACTTGACCGGCAAAAAAATCACGCCGCGCGATCTCACCTGGCTGCGCGAGGACCGCAAGCTCGCCCGGGTTCGCGCCAGGTACTCGAAAAGCTTCGCGAGGCTCCTGCACGGTTCGGGAAAAGTCACGACCCAAGAGATCAACCGCAAGGATGAAGGAGTCGAGCGAGCCGCCATCACGCTCACCGAAGGCGGCGGCGGCGCGCTCTATCAAGTGTGCAGCAAGCTCAAGAAGCGCGGCACCGAACGCAAGATCGCCCGCGTGTTCCGCGAAATCCTGCTCGACGAGGTCGGGCACAAAGACACCGGCGCCCGCGTGCTGGCGGCACTGATCCGCGATGACGCATCGTTTCGACGAGCGGCGAGGATCATCGCGCAAGTTTCCGGGCAACGGCTGCGCATGCGCAACGAGCAGTTCGGCTTTCCTTTAAAGCAAAATGAATTGGCCGCGCTCGAAGCCCGGGTCAGGGGATTCGTTCGCCTGGAATGATGCTTTTTACTATCACACTACTCTTCAGCCTGCTCTTCGGCTCCGCCTCAGCGGCCCTCGACCTGCCGGCGCTCAAGGTCGGCCTCAACGACTTCGCATTGATGTTTCCGCAGGCAAGCGCCGAAGATTTGGAAATTCGCCTGCGACGTTTCAATACTGAAACGGCGAACAGCGTCGTCGTGTTGACGCTCAAGTCCTTGGACGGCGAAGATATCGACAGTGCCGCGCGCAGCGCATTCGACAAGCTGCCACTGAGTGACGCTGAACGGCAAAAAAGCGTCCTGCTGCTGGTCGCCCGCCGCGAGCGGCAAGTGACGATCCACGCGGGCGGGCAATTGCGCGAATTGCTTCCTAAACCCGCGGTGAACCAAAAACTTCTGGCCCAGGCCACTCTCTACTGGGATGGCTTGCGCCCCGATCTGGGCATTCACGGCGGCGTGCATTATCTTTTTCGCGTGCTCCGCGGGGACGCTCGGGTCGGCAGCCAAACCGAAGAGGAAAAATTAGAGGAAACTTCCTTGCGCGGCGGCGAGGCCGGCGTGCTGTTCGCGATTGCCATTGCGCCTTTTCTTGCATTCTTCATAGGAGTTCTGTGGGGTATTTATGCGACACAGTATGGCGTTCAGCGTTACACGCGATTAGTGATGGGCGCGATCTTCGGCGGCGCCGCGGCAAAGCTTGTCGCCGTGCTGATGTCGATTCTCGGCGGCTACACGGCCGGGTTATGGTGGTTCATCATGGCGATCTCCATACCCCTCGGCGTTTTCGGCAGTTTGACGGAATTCTGGATGGCCGGCGACTGGCGCGGCATCCCGCGCATCAAAGAACGGAAGCGCAAGCCGGAAGACAATATGGGGATATAGCGAGTTGGGCGGAGCCTGTCTTCCTGGAGCAGCCAATCTCCGCTGGAAAGTTCTGTTTCCCTTTTTACCATTGCCATCACGCTGAAACCTTTATTGGCGCGTCCATTATAGGTAGACTTATCGGAGATGGCCCATTCTAAAAGGGGTAAACCATTGCGGCTCGACTCGGTCTCGCGCCGGGAGTTTTTGGCGTTCGCCGCAGCCGGGGCCGCGGCGGCGCTAACGGGAGAACGGGCGATGGCGGATACGATCATACGCAAACCGATACCGCGCACGGGCGAGGTCCTTCCCGTTATCGGTCTCGGCACCTGGCAAACTTTCGACGTCGGTTCGAACAAAGCGGCGCGCGCGCCGCTAAAGGACGTTTTGCGGCGGTTCGTGCAAGCCGGCGGCAGTGTCATCGACTCGTCCCCCATGTACGGCAGCTCGGAAACCGTGGCCGGCGACATCGCTCAAGAGCTCGGCCTGCACAAGCAGATCTTCCTCGCCACAAAAGTGTGGACCCAGGGGCGGGATGCCGGGATCCGCCAGATGGAAGAATCGTTTAGCCGCTTGCGCACCGAGCGCATGGATCTCATGCAGGTGCACAATCTGGTCGACTACCGCACGCATCTCGAAACGTTGAGACGTTGGAAGGAGCAAGGCAAGGTGCGCTACATCGGTGTCACCCACTACACGGCCAGCGCTTACGACCAACTTGCGCGCGTGCTCGAAACCGAAGAAATGGATTTCGTCCAACTAAATTACTCCCTGGCCGAGCGCGAAGCTGAGAAACGCCTCCTCCCGCTCGCCGCCGAAAAGCGCATTGCCGTGCTGGTGAATCGCCCCTTCGCTCAAGGTCAATTGTTCGGCCGCGCACGCGGGAAAGCACTGCCGCCCTGGACCAAGGAGATCGGCTGCACGAGCTGGGCGCAGATTTTTCTAAAGTTCGTCGTTTCTCACCCTGCCGTTACCTGCGCGATCCCGGCGACCGCCAGAGTCGAACACCTCATCGACAACATGCGTGGCGGACTGGCGCCGATGCCCGATGCGGCGACCCGCGAGCGCATGGCGCGGCATTTCACCGAATTGTAAAGCGGCTTGCAGAGCTCTGTAATTGACAGTCCGCAACACCGATGATAGCGCTGGATCTAAAAATATAGGAGGAATCCCGATGGCCAAACTTCGTCATCTTGCCATTCTCACCCACCAGCCGGATAAGCTCGCAGACTTTTACAAGCGGGTTTTCGAAATGCAGGAGATGTACCGCACTAAAAACGGTTCCGTTCATCTATCCGACGGCGAGGTCAATTTGGCAATTTTGAATGCAACTGACCCGAAGGAGCCGGGGCATCAGCCGGGGCTCTACCACTTCGGCTTTCATGTCGAAGACAACAAGGAGGTCGCCCGGCGAATTCAGGAAATCCATCCTGAAGGCGCGCCCAAGGAACGTGAAGCCACTTATGCCGAAGGGCGCGGCTCGGACCCCGACGGCAACCTCTTCGATATTTCGACCGTGGGCTGGGGTTACAAGCGCCGCATGGATCTTTAACTGGCTTGACAAAGTAATGATCTCCGCCCGAGCACCATGGGATCGAACCTGAATTCGATCATCGATCAATGCAACCAAACTTTCGACGGGCGCAGAACGCAATAATTTTCGGCACGCCCATCCAAAGCCGCCAATCCCGTGATGGGACACAGCGCGCATGCGGATTACCCGCGCGCTGTGTCTCCTTATGAATCGAACGCGGAAATTTCTTACGGGCTTCCGCCCCGGGCTACTTGAGCGCCTTTTTCAAAATTCGGACCGCCGCATCCGAATCCGCGGCGCTGTCGAATGCAAGATACGACACTGCGCGCCTGCCGAGAGCCGCCGCGGATATACCGCGCACGTTAATCCCGGCAGCGGCAAGCGCATCCATCATTCGAGCGCCGAGTCCGGCCCGGTCTGGTCCTTCCACGCGCACGGATTGCAGGCTTTCACTGGTCCCCAGACCTGCCTGTTGCGCGGTGGTTTTCTGCTTGACGCCCTTGATCGGCGTCAGAAAGACAACGCCGGTGCCCGGCTTTTCGGGAGAGCGACGGGCAACGACGAATTCGATGGTCGCTCCAGCCTTGCTCATCGCGGCTAGTGTGCTCGCGAGCCCGCCGGGGCGATCGGCGATTTCTCCCGCCCAAACATCGACTTTTTTTACCGAGTACGCCATATCACACCTCCCTCTATGATTTCTGAGCGGCTCATATCACCGGCACATGGAAAGTGTCAACGAAAACTGGTGTGTAGCGGATTATCCAACCGGCCATGCCTGCCTCATTGGAGGCAACGCATGGCCATTCCATCAAAATCGGCAAATTCGCGGTCAAAATTATTGAAGGATCGGCGCGCTCGTGCTATCTTCATGGGCTTAATGAGACGACTACACAAGAATAATGCTAATCCGATAGTCGCGGCGCTCGTTCAATGGTTCGATGCCGACTATCATGCCGCCGGCGCCACGACAAGAATTCGTGATATCGATCGGGTCAACTGGGTCCGTTGTCTACCCTTCGTGATCCTCCATTTAGGCTGCCTGGGAATCTTTGTCGTGGGCTGGAGTTGGACCGCGGTTTACGCCGCCATAGCGCTTTACCTGGTCAGGATGTTCGCCATTACCGGCATTTATCATCGTTACTTCTCACACCGGACGTTTAAAACCTTCAGATGGGCGCAATTCGTTTTCGCCATGGTCGGCGCTTCGTCGGCGCAACGAGGCCCGCTCTGGTGGGCCGCCAATCACCGCAACCATCATCGCGAGTCGGACACGCCCGCCGATCCCCACTCGCCGGTGCATTACGGTTTTTTTCGCTCCCATGCCGGTTGGTTCATGTGCACGCGCTACTACGCGACCCAGTATGAGCGGATCCGCGACTTCGCGCGCTTCCCGGAATTGGTGTGGCTCAATCGTTTCGACAAAGCGATTCCGGCCGCCCTGGGGCTCACTGTCTATCTCTGCGGTCTATGGCTTGAGCACGCCGTGCCGTCGCTCGGCGTCACCGGGATGCAGCTCTTCGTGTGGGGCTTCGTCCTCAGCACGACGGTATTGTTTCACGCCACCGCCAGCATCAACTCGCTTGCCCATATATTCGGCAAAAAACGCTACGACACGGGCGATGAAAGCCGTAATAATTTTCTTCTCGCGCTGATTACCCTCGGCGAAGGGTGGCACAACAACCACCACAAACATATGGGCTGCACCCGCCAGGGCTTTTACTGGTGGGAAGTCGACATCACTTATTATTGCCTCAAGCTCTTGTCCTGCTTTGGAATAATCTGGGATTTAAAGCAGGTGCCGAGCAAAGCCTACGACAACGCCGAACATTTGCCGCGCAGAAAATATGCCTCGGCCGCATAGCCTCATCCAAATCCCGCTCTGCAATTCATTCTAACGCCGTCATTCAACCCCGCCAGGGACGCACTTTCTTCACCGCGCAGGAGGCGGGTCACGACGTCGCTTGTCTTTTTTCTCCACTAAGATAGCATCGATGTTTGCATCCGACGCGAACCGATGGCGACTCTTACCGACTTTTTGCAGAATGTTTCGCTGCTGCAGGATTTGGATCACGCAGCCCTCTCGACGCTGAGAGCGCTGCTGGTATCCAAGAAAGCTGCCGCCGGTGCGGTCATTTTTCGTGAGCTGGACGATTCCGACGCGCTCTATCTCGTCGAGGCGGGCGAGGTCGTGATTAGCAAACACGTCCAAGGCCCGGTGGACGTCGTTCTCACGACTTTTCGCGGCGGCGACTTCTTCGGCGAGATGGGGCTTTTCGACGCAGCCCCCCGCTCCGCTACCGCCCAGGCCAAGGTGGACTCGATTCTCTGGCGGCTCGATCGCAAAGCTTTTCTGCACATCCTCTCTGACCATCCCGACATAGCGGCAAAGATCTGCTACAGACTGGTCGCTGTTTTTATCGAACGCTTGCGCACGACCAATGAACAAGCCCGCGAGGCGATCCGCTGGGGCTTGGAAGCCACCGGGTATACCCCGATGGCGAATCGCACTTTGTTCGACCGGAAAACCACCTAGCCAGATTCATGGGCGATCCAGCAAAGCTTCAACTATTGACCCGATCACCCGAGGAGTCGGGATTTGACATTTTTGAGATCGACAGCAGTCAAGCCTATTCAGGCTTTAAACCCCAACGACTGATCGAGACCGAATGGGAGCTCATGCGCCAACCCCTGGGCGCAGACGGCGCGCGTACTTTTGTGCTCAAAAATTTACGCAAGGACCGATACCTGCTCCTGAGCGCAAAGGAGCACTTCCTGTGGGAACAGTTCGACGGCCGAAACTCCCTCGATGAAATTGCCCGGGCGTTCCATCTCAAGTTTGGCGCCTTCGATTATTCGCTGATTCGCGAATTTCTCACCAAGCTTTATTACGCGCGCCTGATCGAGGGTCATCAGCCGCGCGTCCCGGAGAGCGACTTTGTCATTCCACATTCCCGATCGCAACTTCATCCGCTAGGGCGGATTGTCGATGGGTGGCGCCGTTTCGCCGTGCGCACCCACAAGGCCGACCGATACTGCTCGATGCTTTATCGCCGCGGCGGCTTTCTGCTGTTCCATCCGCTGACTGTGTGCGCCATTGCCGCGCTAGCGGCTCTTGCGCTTGCGGCGGCTTACCCGCTGGCGGCGCATTCCCGTGACTTCGCGCGGATGCTTTCAGCGCGGCCCATTCTGAGCGCCGGCGTCATGCTTATCACGCTGCTCACCGCTTCGATGCTCCATGTCCTCGTTCATGCGCTCGCTTGTAAAGCCCACGGCAGAAGAGTTCGTGAGATGGGGTTTTTCCTGCTTCAGGGAGTCCTGCCGACTTTTTACGCGGACGTGACCGATATCTTTATGTCGAACCGGCGCGCTCGCCTGAAGGTCGATTTAGCCGGTCCGCTGGTCGAAGTGACTCTGGGCGGTATCGCCATCCTCAGCGCGTATCTGTCGAGTTCCGGTCTCGAACAAGCCCTGCTATTTGGCATCGGTGTATTGCTGTGGGAAAGCGCGCTGATTAATCTCTATCCGTTCAGCTTTCTCGAATTGGATGGCTACAATATTCTCGCGGATACCATGGCGATGCCGATGCTCCGGAAGCAAGCACTCGCGCTGATTCCGGACTTGCCGCAACGCCTGTTCCACTTCAAGGCGATTCCGCGCGCGGAACTCATACAGATCGGCTATCTGGCGCTCTGTCTGGTTTCGGTGCTCACCTACTTAATTCTGCATCTCGATGCCGTCGGCGCTGTAATTTCGCTGCCCTGGCCGAAGTCTTCGTAACCCGGCGCGGCCCCAATAACTCGGGATCGTCGCTATTTCCTGCCAAGTTCTCGAAGCCACTTCTCCCAGCGATCACCCTCGCGCTCGAGCTGCTCGATGGACATTCCCTTTTCAATATACCAGCGCTTGAAACCGTATTCTTTGACGGCGCTGCCGTATTCGTAGTTCTCTAAAATCCTCTGTCCGTCGGGGCTAAACAGGAAATCGATGAACAGCACCGCCGCGTGCGGATGCGGCGCGTACGACGACAATCCCGCGCTGCCCGCGCTTGCCGGCACAATGTCCATCGGCACCCACGCCACGGGCGCCTTCTTCTCCGCCGCAACCAACGCGTGATTGCGAAAAATCGTCGGCGACGCTTCGACCTCGCCGGAGATGATCATGTCGTTGAGCGCTTGGCCCGAAACGGAGTGCATGGTGATGTCCTGGGTGCGCAGCTTCTTGAGAAATTCCTCGCCTTTGGTCCGGAGCATCGCCCCTACCGTACGCGATCCCGTGTCCGTCGTGACAAACGCCATCCGGCCCTTCAACGCCGGATTCAATAGGCCATCGTAGTTTTTCGGCACCGCACTCGCGGGCAGCTTATCCTTATTATAGGCGAAGCCCATATAGGACTCCCGGTCGGTTGCCCAAAAAACGGTTCCTTTACCGGTATCTTCCTTGGCGTCCGAGGAAAATTTGGCAAGATGGGGCACGCTGAACGGCGTGAGCCGCTTCATCGCTCGCATCAACATCAGCAAAGGCGGCGAGCTTTCGGCCACGTCCATTAAGTACTTTTTCGCCTGCGACTCGGCCAGAACTTTCGCGATCAAATCCCGGCTTGCGCCCCGATAGGACTCCACGGGCACGCCATACTTCGCCTCGAACGCCCGCGCGAGATCTTTGTAAGACCCGCCGGCAAGCGCGGTGTACCAGACGATCTTGCCTTCCTTCTTCGCGCCGGCAACGAGGAGTTGCTCGCGGTCGGGGCCGTTGTAGACGGCGAGCTCGGCGAGAGTGGACGGTTTCGATGATTGCGCTGACAGCGCAATGGGACACAGCCAGACCAATACTGCTATGACAGCTGCACAAAGCATCACGTTTTTTCCTCCTCCGGGATGACCGGCATTAATGCAGGCACCGGATTGTTGCGCGTAGGGGCGACCGGCGGTCGCCCTTTTGATGATTTCGCCACGCGTCTTTCGCTTCAGGTCGACTCGCCAATGGGTTCTCTCGATCAAATTCCCAACGTAACGGGTTTTCGACAATATACCGGCGAATGCGTATCAACGAATCTTCATCGCGAATGACGTGTTCGAAGTAGTTGCGTTGCCATAACCGCGTGGCAAAAAAAGTCCATGAAAACTGCTTCACGCCCTCGATGTATCGTTTCGTCGTCAGTGTCTTGAACCGATGCACGACCTCAGACAGCGACATTTTGGTTGTGTCTCGTGTAGGGGCAACCCCCTGTGGTTGCCCTTCTGAACGCGGGGTGCCATGGAGGTCTGGCCCGACCAAGTTAATGATTCCATGGAAATGATTCGGCATTACCACGAATGCTTCAGCTTCAACTCCAGGGTAATATTTTTGCAACTCATTCCACGAGTCCTGCACCATGAACCCGGCGTCGTTTAGTTGCATCACACCGCCGGTAATTTCGCCAAACAAACATGTTCTCCCCTGCACGACGATCGTGACAAAATAGGCACCAGCCTGTGCATAGTCATAACCCTTCAATCGAATGGACCGCCGATGTTTGTTTGTATCCATGACATCACTCAAATGAAGGAGGGCAACCACGGGGGGTTGCCCCTACGAATTACGTTCAATGAAAACGGCTTCAAAATCCTACAATTCTTGGTTCACACCCCTTCCAACGCCGCCGCCTCGGGATGAAAAAACCTCATGTAATCGATCCGCGTCGGCGACAGGCCCTGCTCGTGGGCATACTGCGTCATCGCATCCAGCACCTTGCGATTATTCACGACGTTGTACGCCCAGTAATTTTCTCCCATCAACTCGCGCTGCTCGGCGACGGCGGCGGCGATCCATGAATAGGCGATCACCTGCGGGTCGGAGCCTTCAAGGCGGCTGAATGCTTCGTCGCGCGACTTGCGAAAGGCTTCGAGCAGAGCCAACGGCGCATTTGGATATCGATCGACGAACGCCTGTTTCAGCGTAACGATGTGGCTGGTCGGAAAGATGCCGGTCTTTCGGAAATAGTTTTGCTCTTCGGTGCGATAATCACGAAACAGCCGGCGCGTGCGCGGATCGCGCTTCGAGATGGACGGCAACAGATTGGGGCCGATCACCGCGTCGATTTTTCCCTCGATGAGCAATTGATCCAGCAGCGTGTCGGGTTCGCCTTGCATGTCCAACTTTTCGATGCGGATACCCTCGGCCACGCCTTCGCTCTTAACGCGCACCGCAAGCCAGTGCACCCGTTGCAGGTCCACCCCATAATAATGTTGCAGCGCGCCACGCGCCCATACGCCGGCGGTATTATCCCACTGCATGATGCCGACCCGTTTTCCTGCTAAATCCTTCGCCGACTCGATGCCGGCCTTGCTGTTGACGAAGATATAGGCAAGGCGAAACTTGCGGTTGGGAAATGCCGGGACCGAAATATACGGCGCTCCTTTCACATAAGCGCGCACCCGCGCGGCAAAACCGCAATCCCACGCATCGGCCTCTTCCTCATTGGGCACGAACTGCCAATCGAAACCTTCGATTTTGACGGTACCGTCCGTGATGGGAATGTTGGTGTCGATGGTCGGTTCGCGAAAATAAAATTTTAGCTTCGGCAGCGCCATCAGTCCGTTCCCCCTTATCCAAAATCACAATGGCTGCAGCGGCAACGCTTCCAGCTCTTATCACCTATTTTTTACCGCGCAAAGCCGCGCTGGAAAATTGCGTTTGTTTCGGATAGCTGTTAGCCGAGCCCTGCAGAATCATCCGGAGGCATACCATGAGTGATCTTCACGCCATCCCAGAAACGCCCGAACTCAACGCGCTGCACGCCCGCTTGGCCGAGTATTCCCTCGGCGGCCACTGGCAAACGCGAGAGAGTAATCCGGACCTCGTGCCCCATTTGTGGCCGTGGTCCGTGATCTATTCCTGCCTCATGGAGTCCGGCGAGGTGGTAAAACTCGGCGGCATCGATGATGCCGCCAAACGCCGCACGGTCCAGCTCGTCAACCCCGCGCTCACCGACAGGAAAGCCACTTCGCGTACGCTGCAGATGTCGATTCAATTGGTCAAGCCGGGCGAACGGGCGGAATGCCACCGGCACACGGCGGCGGCGCTGCGCTTTGTCGTCGAAGGCGATGGCACGGGCTACACCAACGTCGAGGGCGAAGAGATGTTGATGGAACCCGGAGATCTGGTGCTGACGCCGAATTGGACATGGCATGATCACTACAACGCTGGAAAAAACAATCTGGTCTGGCTCGATGTGCTCGATGCGCATCTGACCCGTCATCTCGACGCCGGATTTCATGAGAACTATGCCGAAGGACCGGCGCAGCCGATTGTCAAGCGGGAAGGTTACTGCAAGCAACAATATGGCGCGATTCGCCCGAGAATTGGCAATGTGACGAACGCCGCGCTGCCCTACACTTATAAATGGCGCGACACGCTACACGCTTTGAATGAAGTCGCCGGCGGCGGCAATCGCGATCCTCACGACGGCATCTTGCTCGAATACACCCATCCGATAACCGGCGGCCCAACCATGCCGACCATCGGATGCTGGGTTCAGTTGATTCCACCAGGCGAATCGACGAGACCGCACCGCCACACGAGCAGCACCATCTATCATGTCGTGCAGGGAACAGGTATGACATCGGTCGGAAAATCAAAAACGGCGCCCGCGGATCTCAAATGGGACGCCCACGATTGCTTCTTCGTGCCGTCATGGAACTGGCACCGCTTCGAGAACAAATCCAGCAGGGATCCCGTGATTCTGTTCTCGGTGACCGATCGGCCCGTCCTGGAGAGTCTCGGCTTGTTTAGAGAAGAGCGAGGATGAACCGAAATTTGGAGTGATGGAGTACTGGAGTGTTGGGCTTTCCTAAGAGACCATCACTCCATTACTCCACCTCTCCATCACTCCAACTTGACACCAACTAATTTAGAGAGGATTACGGCAATGCCCCGTCAGTACAAATGCATCTCCGGCGATGGACACATCGATCTCAACCCCGATATTTGGCGCGATCGGGTGCAGGCGAAATGGCGCGACCGCGCGCCCAAGCGCGTGAAGATGCCCAACGGCTCGGACGCGGTGGTGATCGACGGTGGCAAGCCCAATACGATTGGCATTACCCGCAGCGTCCGGGTGGCCCATGCCGATCTTGCCAAGCAAGTGCCGACCTTCGAAACCTGCGCCGGCACCGGCGCGCCGGAGCAGCGACTTGCAGAGCAGGATCAAGACGGCATCGACGGCGAGGTTCTTTTTTCTCAGATCACGTTCGTTTTGCGCCAGACCAAAGACGACGAGTTCTACAAGGACTGCATCCGCGCCTACAACGAGTTTCTCGGTGAAGAATATATGGCGCCGGCGCCGGACCGTTTGGTCTGCATGGGCACCCTGCCCACTACCGGCGTCGATGACGCGATCATAGAAATGGAACACTGCGCCAAGCTGGGTATGAAAGGCGTGAAGCTCGATCGCTATCCAAGCGGCAAGAGCTATCCGACGCCGGCAGACGACAGATTCTGGGCCGCGGCGCTCGACCTCGGCATCGCTCTGACCAATCACAACAACGGCAACATGGGATCTGGCCGCGGCGAGCCGGATTATCTCTACGCTAAAGATCCCGGTCACGACGTGCATCAGAAGGACGCTTTTAAATTTTTTACGCGCTTTAGCAACGACGCCATGACAGCGACGCTGCAGATGGCGTTTGCCGGAGTGTGGGACCGTTTTCCGAAGCTGCAGTTCTACTGGGCGGAAACCATGATCGGCTGGTTGGAGTACGGTCTTTGGCAAGTGGATGATCATTACAAACGCTACATGGGCATGATCCATGAAGCCTGGGGCTTGCCGCGGTTAGAACGCATGCCGAGCGAATATTTGAAGGAGCGTAACTACTGGGGTTTTCTCCGCGACCCCGTGGGCGTCAAACGGCGCGCCGCTATCGGCTACGATAAGATCATGTGGGGCACCGACTTCGCCCACGCGGCGAGCGACTATCCCAACTCGCAAAAACATTTGGCCGAAGACTTCGCCGGCGTGCCGGAAAACGAGCTGCGAGCAATGCTGGTCGATAATTGCGTTCGCTACTTCCATCTCAACCATTAGCGTTCAGAGTCTCGCGTCTCGGGTCCCGGGTTTAACACGAGACTCGAAACCCTGGACTCGAGACTCTTAAGGAATTTGCCATGACGGACGTCGGAACCACTCACGAAGACCTGGAGCGCTTTCTCGCCGAGCATCATCTCGTCGGCGCGGGCTTAAGGCGTGAAGGGCGCGTGGCGCCGCGCCAGGGCAACACGGCGGCGCACTGGCAATGGGATGGCATCTACCGCGGCCTCATGCGTTCCGGCGAGATCGTCACCGTCGGACCCAACGGCATGACCGGCATGCGCTCGGTGGTCGGCATCGAGGCGCGCAGGTTTCCAATCTGGATGAACGCGCAGATTCTCATGCCCGGCGAACGCACCCAGGCGCACCGCAACCTGCGGAGCGAAACGCGGCTCGTCTGCCAGGCGCCCAAGGACGCGGTTTTCGTGTGCGAATATGAAGCCTACCCCATGGAGCGCGGCGACATCGTCATCAGCCCGGCATGGACTTTTCACGATCATTGGAACAAAGACACCACGCCGGCGATTTGGATAGATGGTTACGACAACGGCTACAACCCGAACGTCAATATCAACGAGCGCATGCCCAACGATGAGCCCTACGAAGAAATCAAAAGGCCGGCGGCCTACGGCCACCGCACGCTCGGCCTGGCGCGTCCGATCAAAAGCGCAGCGCCGTTTCCGCTCCCGCCGGTGCGCTACCCGTGGGCCGACACCCATGCGGCGCTGATGGCGCTCAGAGAAAACGGCGAGAGCGATCCTTGTGATGGCATCATCATCATGCTCGCGAGCCCGGTGGACGGCGGCCCGACGCTGCCGACCATCACCTGGC
>CAMLCX010000036.1 GCA_946478635.1 uncultured Pseudomonadota bacterium | reverse complement strand
AGATGGTGCAGTCGCGCATCAAGATGCTGGAAAAACTGCCCAAACTCGACGGGCTAACCGAAATGGAATCTTTGGATTTCGAATTCAGGCACGCCCCCTTTGCCGCCAAAACGTTGCTTGAAGCGTGCAATCTTTCATTTGGCTACACACCGCATCACCTTTTGTTCCGGCATATTAACGTGACTATTAACGCGCGCGATAGATTCGGCGTCATCGGTAACAACGGCAAAGGCAAATCGACTCTGCTAAACGTCCTGTCCGGCGGGCTCAAACCGGCGACGGGCGAGCTCAAGGCTCATCCGGAGATGAAGCTCGGATACTTCGGCCAGACCAACATTCAACGGCTCAATCCAAAATTGACTATCGAACAGGAAATCGAACAGACCAATCCGGCGCTGACCCGCACCCAGGTGCGAAATATCTGCGGCACGATGATGTTCGGCGGCGATTTGGCGCTAAAGAAAGTCTCCGTGTTGTCGGGCGGCGAAAAAAGCCGGACGCTATTGGGGAAGATCCTGGCTCATCCGTCGAATCTGCTTTTGTTGGACGAACCCAACAACCACCTCGACATGGAATCCATCGACGCCTTGATCGAGAGCCTGCAGAACTTTCCCGGCGCTTTGTTGATCGTCACCCATAACGAGCGGATCCTGCGTGCCCTGGCCACGAAACTGATCGTCTTCCACCGCGGCCGAGTGGATGTCTTCGACTCGGGATATGACGAGTTCCTGGAAAAGATCGGCTGGGAGGACGAAAGCAACGGCAACGGCGCGCAAAAGAAGCCCACGACGCGAAACGATTACAACGAAAAGAAAGAACGCGAGAAGGCCGAGCGAAAGGAAAAAGCGAGGATCGAAAAGCTCGAAGCGAAGATCCTGAAAAGCGAAACGACGTTAAAGCAATACAACGAGCTACTTGAGATCGAAGCGAATCGCAATAATTTCGCTCAAATCAACGAACTGTCCCAGAGAATCAGCCGGGTAAAGCAGGAAATCGAAGATTTGTATCGCGAGTATGCCGGATAGAATACCGGTCAAGGAAATCCGCCGGGCGAAGGCGCCCCGCGCCGGCCCACTTTGGCGTTTTCCTTTACCTTCAGTTCGATGCTCCGATATGCAGCGTCGATGCCCGATTAAGTTCAGGGGGTTGGATATATCGTGAAAGACGGGTAGGCAGGCCAGGCTCTGTTAAGCTACGGGCCGACAGCTGTACAGAGCCGTCTCATGAGGTCCTGCAAGTCGCCGCACTCGAGAGAACCCGGCGCGAAAGGTTTCAGTGAACGAGGGAATCGATTGCCGCGTCCTTTTTGTCTCTTTGGCACTTGTCTTTGAGCAAGCTTGAGAGCGTGACGTATTATTTAGAAGGAGGAGTCCATATGGATTACGGCGTACATCTTCCGGTCGTTGGCTTCGGGTCCCATCAGTTTTCCCTGGAGCGCTTTTCGGCCTACGTGCAAACCGCTCGCGACCTGGGCTTTAAGGCGCTCTCGGCGAACGACCACTTGATCGCCGCTCTGCCATGGCTCGATGCGCCGACGGCGCTTGCCTCGGTGCTCTCGCACAGCGGCAACATGGCGGTCGGGACGAGCATCCTGCTTCACGTGGTTCGCGGGCCGGTGCCGATGGCGAAGGCGCTCGCCGCCATCGATCTGCTTTCCAACGGCCGGCTGTTCGTCGGTCTGGGTCCGGGCTCGTCGGCGCGTGATTACGAAATCGTGAATCTCGATTATCAGGAACGCTGGAAGAGATTCGATGAAGCGATCCAGGTGCTGCGCGCGCTGTGGAGCGCCGACGGCAAACCCTTTACCGGACGTTTTTATTCGACTGCGGGAATCGAACTCGAGCCCAGGCCGCTCCAGAGACCGGGTCCGCCGATCTGGATCGGCAGCTGGGGTTCGGATGCGGGTCTGCGCCGCGTCGCTCGGCTGGGAGACGGTTGGCTGGCTTCCGCGTACAACACCATGCCGGATCAATTCAGGATAGGATTAGGTAAACTCGAGCACGAACTAAAGAACCGCGGCAAAGATCCCGCGACATTTCCCAACGCGCTCGCGACCATGTTCATGTACATCACGGAAGATCGAGCGAAGGCGGAGCGAGTGTTGTCGGAAATCATCGGCGCCCTGTTGAAGCGGCCTGTCGAGCAAATGCGCGAGCGCCTGCTCGTCGGCGCGCCGGAAGCTTGCGGCGCGAAACTGGCGGCGTACAAAGACGCCGGTGTGCAGCGGGTTTTTCTCTGGCCGGTGGCCGACGAGCTGGAGCAGTTGACGATCTTTCAGCGGAAGGTAGCGCCGCTGGTCGGTCGCTGAAAGCCGGTTCCACTCCCTTAAAAGCAGGGGCGTTTCGGAAATCTCCCCCGGCCGTCTTTTCCAAAGAGGGGGGCGGTTTTCATCAACCTCCCAAGTGATACTTCGACGAGTCACATAGGCGATTCAGCCATCTGTAGAATATTCGCGAAACGAATAAATCTTGATGCCCTGTTCAGGGCTGCAGATGGCCAGACTGTTTTGATGAATTGCAATTCCTTTGGGGCCGCCTTCCATCTTGTTGCGCGCATTGACTTCTTTGAAGATGCTTTCAGGGCCGATTATTTTTTGTAGCACCGGAGTAGGTGACCAGCGCGTTTTTAAAAGGCGGCTTTTCGGCGCATAAACGTTGAAGTAATTGGCTCCGGCGTTGGTCACGACAAGATGGTTGGTCTTGGGGGTAAAGGCCACTGAGTGTGGATAACGCAGCCCCGGGTCTTCGATGATCGTGATCGGATCGGGGCCGTATTTTATTCCGCCACGGGAAAACATCCCGCGCCGACGCTGAAAGATGCTCACGGTGTGATTCCCATGGTTGGCGACGGCGAGCCATTTTCCACATTGCGAAAAAGCCAGGCCATCCGGGTCGGAGAAACTGTGGTGCTTCAATTCGAAGACCGGTTTCAAGTCGAAACCAATCGGGAAACCCGAATTTTTGCGGTAGAACGAAATGCTCCTGGCCAGGAGGTTACACGCTGCCAGGTAATGATTATCCGGCGGGACAAACGAGACGCCGTCGGAAAAATTCAATTTCGTCTGTGCGCCGCTGATCTCGAAAACCGGATCCGTACGATAACTCTCGTTTGCTTTATTTTTTTCATAGAGAGCGATGGACCCGCCGCGTTGGGCGACTGCGAGCAATTCGGTTTCACCCGCCGGCGCAAAGGAAACATCGTGCGGATAGTTTAGTTTTGAACCGGGTCCGTTGATACTCCAATAGGGCGTGTCTTCGAAGCGTCCGTCCGGTTTTCGGCGAAATAGAAATACGGTGTTGGTATCGGCGGTAGCGACACCCATGACGTTTCCCGACGAGGAAAAGGCTATGCCTTCAAATCTTTGCGAGCTATTCGGCGGCGCCAGTTGCTGGACCGAACTATCCGCCGTTTCGATCTCGATGCCGGAGCTGCCGGCTGATTGGTTTCTAGCAGACATCGAACTGCGGAATCCGCGTCACTCACGTATCAAATTTCCAGTTTGGGCGCAAAAGCTCAGCGGGTAAACGCGGTTTCCGGAGTTTTTGCCGGCTTTCAACTCTTCAGCCGGTAGCCGGTCTTGAAAATCCATCCCACGACGGCGAGGCAGAGCAGGAAAAAAACCAGAGTCATCGCCAGGCTGAGGCCCACGCCCACGTCGGACGATTCGTAAAAGCTCCAGCGGAAACCGCTGATCAGATAAACCACGGGATTGAAGAGCGTGATCGTGCGCCACGCCGGCGGCAGCATGTCGATGGAATAGAACGCGCCGCCGAGAAAGGTCAGCGGCGTGACGATCAGCATGGGAATAAACTGCAATTGCTCGAAGCCGTTGGCCCAGACGCCGATGATAAAGCCGAACAGGCTGAAAGTCGTCGCCGTCAGCAGCAGGAACGCGATCATCCAGGCCGGGTGGAGAATCCTGACTGGCACGAACAGCGCGGCCGTGGCCAGGATGATGACTCCCAACAGGATCGATTTGGTGGCCGCGGCGCCGACGTAGCCGAGGACGATCTCCAAATAGGACACCGGCGCGGAGAGCAGCTCGTAAATCGTGCCGGTGAACTTCGGGAAATAGATGCCAAAGGAGGCATTGAAGATGCTCTGGGTGAAGAGCGACAGCATGATCAGCCCCGGCACGATGAACGCGCCGTAGGCGACGCCGTCCACCTCGCTCATGCGCGAGCCGATGGCGGCGCCGAAGACCACGAAATAGAGCGATGTGGTGATCACCGGAGCGACGACGCTTTGCCAAAGCGTGCGCAGGGCGCGCGCCATCTCGAATTTGTAGATCGCCCACACGGCGTACTTGTTGAATGCCATCTTTTCCGTCGCGTTGCTCATGGGCGTTCGCTCACCAGGCTCACGAAGATGTCTTCGAGGGAGCTCTGCTGTGTGTTGAGGTCCTTGAAGCGGATTCCCAGCTCGTTCAAGCGCTGAAGCAGGGTGGAAACACCGCTGTGCTCCTCTTTGGTGTCGAAGGTGTACTCGAGCTCGTGTCCCGACGCCTTGAGCGCCAGGTGCCAGTTGCTGAGCTCGGGCGGTATCGCAGCCAGCGGCTCGATCAGATTGAGCGTCAGCTGTTTTTTGCCGAGTTTTTTCATCAGCACGGTTTATTCTTCGACCACGATCAGCTCGCCCTTGTGGATCACCCCGATGCGGTCCGCCATCTCCTCCGCCTCGTCGATGTAGTGCGTCGTCAAAATGATCGTGACGCCGCCTTCGCGCAGCCGCCGAACCAGCGTCCACATGTCGCGGCGCAGCTCCACATCGACCCCCGCCGTCGGCTCGTCGAGAAAAAGAATCTCCGGCTCGTGCGCCAGCGCCTTGGCGATCAGCACGCGTCGCTTCATGCCCCCCGAGAGCGTCATGATCTTGTCGTTGCGCTTGTCCCAGAGCGAAAGCTCGCGCAGCACCTTTTCGATGAGCGCGGGGTTGGACGGGCGGCCGAACAGCCCGCGGCTGAAGCTCACGGTTGCCCAGACCGTCTCGAAGGTGTCCGTGGTCAGTTCCTGGGGTACGAGGCCGATCTTCGAGCGCGCGGTGCGGTAATCGCGCTGGATATCGCGGCCGTCGACAAGCACCGCGCCGGACGACCTCGTAGCGATGCCGCAGACGATCTTGATCAGCGTCGTTTTGCCCGCGCCATTGGGACCGAGCAGAGCGAAGATTTCACCCCTGTGGATCTCCAGATCGATGCCTTTTAACGCCTGCAAGCCCGAGTTGTAGGTCTTGGTGAGAGCGGCGATGGAGATCACCGGCGCCGTGACGCGATCCGACGAATTGATGCGCGAGATTGCAGCTTCGAGCATATTTCAGTTTGTGAAAGAACGCGGGCTAAATCAACTCGGATGAAAAAAAAGCCGTGTTTGGGGCAATCGCTCTGGTGAAACAATGTCTCCTGCGCTGGAACACTCGGGTGCAAAGCTTGGATCAAGTCGTCAGAACATACAAAAGTCCGAGATCGACTGCGGCCAATCCAAACATGAGACCGGCGAGGGGCAGAGGCGGCCGGCGGGGCAGCAGTGCTTTCACATACGCGCGAGCTTGCCTATTTACCACCGCGATGAAAACGAAGACGTGCCAGATCGCCAGGCCGAACAGATAGACCAGCTTCCGATATTCGATCAGCGGAGCAATGAGATCCAGGCGCAAAGCGATGAGGGCAAATAAAGCGAGCCACCCAATCAGATAGAGAACCAGCGGCAGCCACAGTGCCCTGGGCAGGGGCGACTTATTCATAAAAAAACATGATCCGAAGTATTTGCCAGAGGGAGGCGGAGAACCCCGTGGCTCCCCAGAGCACGAAACCACCCAACATTCCGGTGAGAATGAAAAAGAGAAGCGACGCAAAAACCGACGCACTGGATGCTGCAATGAACTCTTTCACTCTACCCAAAAGACTTGGCACGATTCCATACAGGCCGGGTCATCAAGCGGCGCCCGCGCAAACGCGTTTGTGAAAAACATCGACAATATAGCCGAGGGACGCGCTGGTTGTCATTAGAAAATTTATGCGACGGTTGGGATCCATCCCATTCTCAATCCTGGCGCGCATTCCCGGCTACTCCTGTCATGAAGTTTCACATTATAAGAATTTCTGATTGGACTTGATTCGCCTAAAAGGCTAAATGGTTGGCCAATAGGGGGTGCAAATTTTATGGCGTCCAAACTGGCATCCAAGAACGGGCTCAAAGTCAGGGCCTACAAGGGCGATGCGATGACCATGCTTTGCTTCGACCTCGCCGAAGCAAAAACCAAGGACTGCGTCGGCTTTTCGATTCAATGCGTCACGCCCGCCAACAAGGCTTTTTTTCTCTTTAACCGGTTATCCTTCGATGAGCCGCTGACTAACAACAACGCGAACGCGGCGAAACTGGCCGAGGTCAGCACGCCTTCGAACAAAGCGCCGTTCCAGAAATTTCGCTGGCTCCACGTTCCGACATCGAGTTTCGACGCCAAGGAGGAATTCGGCACCTATACCTATCGAGTGACGCCGCGCTACATGGCCGATAACAAATTGGCGCCGCTCGACGCCGATCTCACCGTGGAAATAAAAATGGCCGTGGAGCCCTTCACCAAGGGAAAGTTCAAGATCGGCTTTACCCGGGGATTCATGATCTCGCAGGCGTACGCCAGAAGGTTCGGCAACGACACTTCGATACGACCGGACGGTGACGAGCTTTTATTCGACACCGCCGAAACCAGCGGCACCTATCCGAAGGCGCTCAAACCCGTGGGCGGCAAGAAATACTCCTATAAAGATCAGTACGAATGGATGGGCTGGCAGGCCCATGACCTGCTATTCAATACGCTCGATGAAATCATTGCCGACCCGGCCATGACGGTCGATGTTTTTGCCTATGACCTCGACGAGCCCGATTTTGCAAAACGGCTGCTGGCGCTCGCGGCCGCCGGACGCATCAGAGTGATCCTCGACAATAGCGCGTCGCACGTCTCCGCGGACGGCAAGAAGAGTCCGGAAGATGCGTTCGAGCAGGCCTTCAGGGTTGCCGCCACCGGAGCCGCTGCGATCGTCAGAGGAAAATACAGCCGCCAGGCGCATCAAAAAACCTTCGTCATCAAAAAGAACAATATTCCCGTAAAGGTTCTCACCGGTTCGACCAATTTCGCGGTCAACGGACTCTACATCAACGCCAATCACCTGATCATCATCGACGACAAAGTGATTGCGGCCAAGTACCAGCAGATCTTCAATGCGTCCTTCGTATTTCTTGCCGATCCGGCGAAGCCCAAGATCACCGCGCTCACGGCGCAGGACTTGTTCAAGCAGGAATTTCAATTCAAGCAGCCGTCCGTGCCGAAATTGACGATTTCGTTTGCGCCGCACAACAAAACTTCCGCCACCTCAATTCTCGATAACATGAACAAGGCGATCAAGGACGCCAAGGAATCGGTGCTCTTCGCGGTCATGGGCCTTGAATCGAATACTTCGGGACCGATCGTCGCCACGCTGAGAGAGATTCACAAGGACGACGGCATTTTCAGCTACGGCATCACCGATAAGTACGACGGCGTCGTGGTGTTCAAGCCGGCGTCAAAGCGGGGTAAATTGGTCTTGACGACAAAACTGCAAAAAAATCTGCCCAAGCCTTTCAACAAGGAAATCGGCACCGCCGCCCACAAAATACATCACAAGTTTGTGGTCATGGATTTCAAGAGCAAAGATGCCGTAGTCTATTGCGGATCGTCAAACCTGGCGCTGCTGGGCGAGCAACAAAACGGCGACAATCTGCTCGCCATCTTCGACAAGGATGTGGCCACGGCTTTTGCCGTCGAGGCGATCCGGCTCATCGATCACTTTCATTTCCGGGCCGCGCTGGCGGATGCCGACGCCGAGGAGCCCCTGCGATTGGCAAAAGATGACAGCTGGCTGGCGGACTACTATAAGGCCGGTCACATGAAAAATTTCGAACGGCAATACTTCATCAAGTAGCGGGAAAGCAAAGGCTGGATGATCCCGGCCCCGGCGCGGCGCCGGCTTGCTTTGATCCTGCGCAAGACCCGAAATTCGACGGCGCGATTAGGGACCGAGCCGCGCAAAGCCGCGAGCAGGAACGAAATCGGCCAGCGCGCGGCGAGAAGCATGAAGAGCCATAAGTTCGGGAACATGAGCGTCCAATGCCGCCGCAGCGAGCTGCAAGTAAGATCATTGAGTCGGGCGCGCTCGTGCCGGCGCTGGCTATTTGCCTTTCGTGCGCGCCTTGGTGATCACGCCGCAAGCGATGCGGTCGCCGGAGTTGCCGGACGGATCGGTGAGGTTGTCATCGGCTGTGGCGTGGACGACGATCGACTTGGCGCCGGAATCAAAGATCGACAGCTGTCCGGGTTGGAGCGTGACGCTCTCGATCAAGACTTCATAACGCGCGGTGCCGTCTTTGTTCACATAGATATCGGGCAGGTCGCCGGCGTGGGGCCCGTCGCTGTTTTTCAGCCCATGTTTCCGGTTGAGCGGATTGAAGTGCGGTCCGGCGCTGGCAAATCCGGGCGCGGCGCATTGACCGGCGGCGTGAATATGAACCGCGTGCAAGCCCGGCGGGAGCGCGGTCGAACGCAACACGATCAGAACGCCGCCCTGAGTCTCGCGCAGGTCCGCTGTTCCGACGGATTTGCCATCGGCATTTTTGAGCTCAGCGCTGGCGCGCTCCTGGGCGCCCGCCTGCGCCAGCAAACCGCCGAGGGCGATAGCCGACGCGATCATTGTCAGACCTCTTTTGCCGCTCATCCCGGACTTCCTCTTTGTTGAAAATCCTTCCTGCCGCGGTGCCACGCGCAGGACGCGCGATCATCGGTACATCCGTTTTTTGGCGATGACCTGCGGCAAGTGGAATGGTCGAGCTGCGCGTCCAATGGTCAATACGGCTGTGGCCGCTTTGCGCAGAACCGCTCGTTTGACACTGCCGAGGAGCAAGTGCTCCAATGCCGCTCGTCCGTGCGCACCCATGATGATGAGATCGGCACGGATTTCTTCGGCATGTTGCAAAATCCTGGAGGCCGGCGGGCCTTCGACGGTGTGAAACTCCCATGCCAGGGAATCCAGCGGGAGGCTTTTCAAGAAGACCATCCGATCATTTACGATATCCTCCTCAGTGAGCCCGGGGATCATCATCAGCGCCAAAGTTTTCTGATCGGATCCGTAGCCGTACCAAGGCGTCGGATCCAAGACGTGCAAGAAAAAAATCCGCACTCCGAGGCTTTTTGCCAGGGCGATTCCAGCCTGGGCCGCATGCTGCGCGGCGGGCGAAAAATCCGTCGCGATCAAGAATCGTTCGGGCATGCTTGTCAGCCGCCGGGGAGTCACCAGCACCGGCGCAAAAGCTTTTCGTGCCAGACGCTCGGCTGTGCCGCTACGCAGATTAAAAGATTTGTAGCGCGGTGCGCCGACGACGATCAGATCGGCGTGCCATGCGCAGGCAGCGAGCATGATCTCGTGATACGGTTTGCCGACACGCACCTCGTAATCGATCCGAGGCTGGCAATCGATCCGGCGCTCGATGACGTCTTCGAGATCCATGCCGGCTCCCGCCACCCGCTCTTCAATGGAACATGCGCACTTGTCCAAGCAAGAGCAGTGCGCTGCGGGACCGCGCGGATCGACGGTATGGACCAAGTGAATCGAAGCGGCGGATTGCCGAGCCAAAACCAGCGCGGATGCCAAAGCCGCCGCCCCGCCGGCGTTGAGATCGTGGCCGACGATGATCCGCTCCAAATGACGCGCTCGGGGATCCTCCAGATAGTGAACAGCCGCTGGCATAAATTTAGCTCCCTTGCGCGAGCTGCCGATGGGTGGGTTTGTCCGGAGACTCGGGATCCTGCGCGGCGCGGCTCAGAAGTTTAACCATGCGCTCCTCCGAGCCGCAGTCGCACCAGTAAACGTCTCGCACCGGCAGGACGAGAAGCCGCGATGGAAAACGCTTCGGCACCTGTTCGAGGATACCCTTTGAGAGATCAACCGGCGGCGCCGATGCATAAATCTCGCTGATGGCGTCCACTGAACGGCGCCGACCGAGAGCGTCGCAAATGCGCTGGAAACAGTCATAGAGCTCCGCATGGATCGCGCGCACGCAGCGAAGAAAAGCGCGGGCGCTAAATACCATGACCAGGGTATTCCACAGGCCGCCGCTCTCGACGATCTCCCGGGCGGTGCCGGGTGTGGGCTTTTCGACAAAACGGCTGACCCTCCGCGCGCCGCCGGCAAACGGGTGGCGGGAGCAATCGCCGGCAACGATATAACCGTAGTCGCACACAACGGCGCTTGGCGGAACCCCCAGCAACACGAATTTATCCGTGTCGTCTTCGACGATGTCGAACGCGGCATCGACATACGTCATGAACAGGTCATCGTCCGAAACGAAATGATCGGCCGGAAAGACCGCTACGCTCGCATCCGCGCGACCCTCAAGGACATGGGCCAGAGGCAGTAACAAGCCGAGCGCGGTTTCACGATTGCTCGGTTGAATCACAAGCTGCGTTTCCGCCTGGGTGGCGAGCTGGCGGTTAACTTCGGCAAAGGCGAAGTGACTGTGGTTGACCACCGTGAAGATGCGCTGGCGCGGAAATAATCTGCGGGCTCGCGCGAAGGTGCTCTGCAGCAGCGAGCGCGCCCCGAAGAATTGCACGTATTGTTTCGGCAAAGCGTCGCCGCGGAGCCTCTCGACAAACGAGCGGAGCCGAAGTCCGTCGCCTGCGGCCAGGATGATGGCACAACGGTCGCTTGGAGCAGTGTTCTTTGACATGCAGTTTCCACGGAGCAATTCGGAGGCCACTCGGGACGCCGCCGCTGGGGGACTCAAATTCACAGGCGCGATGCCCCGGCGGCAGCCGCATACGCTCCAATCTTGGAGCGCGGCGCGGGCGGCGTTGAGGCATTTAAGCGTGGCGACTGTGGCATTGCTGCCGGTCGGCTGGGTTGAAGTTGGGGAAGATTCCTATGAGAATGGCTTTAGCGTCATGGGAGCCCTTGGTGGAATGAAAATTGAACAGTCCACGGAAGCCACACCCAGTCACACTGTGACCGAAGGGCTATCGGCGCGGCAATTGGGTGACAGTTATTTGCCCGCGGATTCGTATAGAGAAAGCACATGCGATCATGATGCCAGCGACGCTTGTTTCCAAAGCGCGGCCAAGTTCGCTCTTCGATTGGTGCGGACGCATGGTCATTGAGGAGCGCCCGGCACGGCTGCGCTACCTGATTGCCATCGGCGCCGTGGCCGTGGCTCTTGGTCTGGCCGCGCTTATACCAACGCGCGCCGATCCAAGTCATTTTTCGCTTTTTTTTGTTGCCGTCATGTGGAGCTCCTGGTACGGCGGATTGGGAGCGGGCTTGATCGCAACGCTTCTTTCAGCACTGTCGCTCGACTATTTTTTTCTCTCCGACCTTTACTCGATCGATTTGGACTGGCGGGCCTTATTGCGGCTGGGCGTGTTCACGAGCGTCGCGGTCACGACCAGCTATTTGACCACCGCTCGCAAGCGCGCCGAGCTCGCGCTGCGCCAAGCGCACGATGAGCTCGACCAGCGAGTACGGGAGCGGACCGCGGAACTGGCGCATACCAACGATTCGTTGCGCGCGGAAATCCTCGAGCGCACGAGAGCCGAAAAAGAACTTTTGCGCCTGCAGATTGAAATGGGCCGAGTCGAGCGCTTGGCGACGCTCGGGCGCATGGCCGGCACGATCGCGCACGACCTGGGCACGCCGTTAAATTCCGTGCTGGGGTATACCCAGCTGCTTTCGAAGGAGAATTTGCCCGAACGCGCCCGGCGCCGTTTGTCCATCGTCGAAACCCAAATCCATCGCATGGGCGAGATCATCCAGCGCTACTTGACGCACACCCGCAGCTCCCTGGTGCGGAACGCCATCTCGATCAACGATCTCGTCCGCGATACGCTGATTCTACTGCAACCGATTTTTCTGCAACGCGGCGTACAGGCGACCTCCAGCCTGGCGGAACATATCCCGGTGGTGTATGGGGACGGGAATTCCATCCAGCGGGTGCTCATCAACTTGCTCGACAATGCCGTCGATGCCTGCGTCGATCGGGGGACAATCAAGGTTGTGACGCGCGAGTGCCTGCCCGCGGCCAATCGCGAAGCCGGAATCACCGTCGAGATCATTGACAGCGGCAACGGTATTCCGTCTGAAACGCTGCCCAAAATATTCGACCTGTTCGTAACGACCAAACCGCCCGGCAAAGGCACCGGACTCGGATTGGTGATCTGTCAGGAAATTATCAAGGCCCACGGCGGCGCGATTCACATTGCCAGTCAAGTCGGCGCCGGCACCACCGTGAGCATTTATTTGCCGGTCGATTCACGATCGACCGCGCCGTCTGTTGTCGAGGAAAAAAATGACCGCCCGTATATTGATCGCGGATGACGACGAGGTCAGCTGCCAACTGTTTGCCGAAGCTCTGGAAGCCGAAGGGTTTCGCATTGATCAGGTGACGTCAGGCGACCAGGCGTTGGAATCGTTGCGCGACGAGGCGCACGATCTGTTGGTCATCGATGTGCGCATGCCCGGTATGTCCGGTCTGGATGTGACCCGGGCGGTGCATGAAAAATATCCGGCGCTGCCGATCATCGTCATGACCGCGTTCGGTTCGATCGAAACCGCCGTCGAAGCCATCCGGGAAGGGGCCTTCGACTTCATCTCCAAACCGATGAATCTGGCCGAGCTAAAAAAGATCGTCTCGCGCGCGCTCGCGCAACGATCGCTGCAGCACCGCGCCGATCAGAACGGCGACGACAGCGATGCCGATGATGAGAAACCGACGGAGCCCGGCAGGATTATCGGCAAGAGCCCGGCGATGCTGGAAGTCTACAAGACCGTGGCCCGGGTGGCGCCCACGAAAAGCACTGTGCTCGTGCTGGGCGAGAGCGGCACGGGCAAAGAACTGATCGCCCGGGCGATTCACGAGCATAGCCCGCGCGCCAACCATCCGTTTGTTGCGGTGGACTGCGGTGCGCTGACCGAAACTCTGCTCGAGAGCGAGCTTTTCGGCCATATGCGCGGTTCGTTCACGGGCGCATTTGCCGATAAGAAGGGAGTTTTCGAAGAAGCCCAGGGCGGCACCTGTTTTCTCGACGAGGTCGGGGGCATCAGTCCGAACCTCCAGGCGAGGCTATTGCGCGTTTTGCAAGAGCATGAGATCCGCCGCGTCGGCGGCAAGGATTGGCTGCCCGTCGATGTGCGCGTGGTTGCGGCAACCAATCGCGATTTGGCCGATGCCGTCGCCAAGGGCGAGTTCCGCCAGGATCTTTACTATCGACTGGACGTTATCAACATTCAGCTGCCGCCGCTGCGCGAGCGCGCCGACGATATCCCGCTGCTGGCGCAGCACTTTCTCAAATACTACAGTCACGAAAGCGGCAAATCGGTGCCGGCGCTTTCGGACGCGGCCATGGAGCTGTTATGCGCCCATCCCTGGCCCGGGAATATTCGCGAGCTCGAAAATGCCATCGAACAGGCCGTCGCGCTGTCTTATCAGCCGGTGTTGACGCCGGAAGACTTGCCGCGCGAGGTGCGCGAGCGGCGGGCTTCAACCATCGCTTCCCTGGCCGCGGAGAACGGCCAATTCGTCTTCCCCGACACGCCGAGCCTGGAAGAGGTAAAAAGGCGTTACGTGCTCCATGTCTTGCAACGCACCGGCGGCAACGTTTCGGCGACCGCGAGAGTCCTCAACGTCGACCGCCGCTCGCTTTATCGGATGCTAGCGCGCTACAAGATCGAGCCGTTCTTGAAGGATGCCTGAGGCAAGGCTCCAGTTCTGTTCGCAACTTCGCCCCAACCGCATTTTCCAAATTTAGTTGTCTCCCGCTTTAACAAGGCGCGATCCGTGCGCAAATCGCGGGCACTCCGTTTGCTCTTAGAAATCTCAGAGGCGCACAGGATGCAAATTCTCATCATCGACGATGACGAAACCTTTTGCCGGCTGCTGGTCGAAATCTTCGAGGAAATGGGGCTGCGTGCCATGTGGACCACCGACGGTCTCGCCGGTTACGAGATGCTGACCCGGGATGAATACGATCTGTGCATCATCGACGTGCGCATGCCGGTGGTTTTGGGGACCGAATTGGCGGAAGCCATCAAAGAGGACTACCCGCGCACGAAGATCATCTTAGCATCCGCTTTTGCCGATTACGCGCTGCAAGATTGCGCGCGGCGCATGGGAATCCTGCTGCTTTCCAAACCCTTCAGCCCGAGCCGCCTGCTGAGCGCGGTGGAGTTCGCGCTGGGCGAGTCGCTCAGCCGGAATTGACGGCTAAACGAATTCTTGTACTTCGCCATGCGCTCAGCGCGGCCTCGCGCCGTCGATAGATTTGCGCGTCCGGATAGAGGGCTTCTGCGGAATTTGTCCCAGCGATTTAGCGCGCGCGATAATGCGCCGGGCCAGGTACGGATCCATCGCCTCGATGGCTCGGTTCTGCAGCATGCGGTCGAGTTTCTCGGCGCGAGTCTGCGCATAGAGCGCACGAATCGTATGTCTCGGGACCTGTCGTTTGCCATCGAGCGCTCGATGGCGTTCACTTGAGGTTGATCAACTCATCGACCGATCGCGGTTCGATCCTGTCCAGGCAAAGAAAATATGCGCCTGTCCCTTGGCCGGAATATTCACCGCGCGAGTGATGGAATTTCCCATGGCGGTCGCTTCGACGACATAGTGTCCGGCGGGGAGCTTGGCGAAAAACAACGGGCCGTCGGCAGCCGCCGCGAGAATTTCCTTACCGTCGCGGCCTTTGATGGAAACCTGGGCGCCGCCGAGATATTGGCCATCGACCAGTGAAAAACTGAGCGCCAGGTTGTCATCGGCGGCCAGGGAGCGGAGGTTGGCGCGCTCCTCCGTACCGACACCGCCGCTCAGATAAGGGATATTGTCAAATCTTTGCACCTGTAAATATTCATCCGCAGATCTCATTTCAGCCGCCCGCGTCGTCGCCGCGGTTAACAAGCAGCCGCCTAGGATGCCGATTGTGTACGTCTTCATAAATGGTTCCTTCCGTTCATGGAGCTAGAAGCTTTCAATTCGCCGTCGCCGCGGCGCGGGAAGGCGAGCCCTTCCGCGCCGCAGGTTCGGTTGGTTCAATCGCCGTCTTCGTAGTCTCTGCCGAAGCGGAACTGCTCGTCGTGTTTCTGTTCGATGACCTGGTCCGCCCCGGTGGGGCTCTCATCGCACGCGCCGTAGTAGTCGATGACATCGCCGCTGCTCGAACTCTTCAATTGCGGACGATTGCCGGCCAAAGTCCGCGGCCGGATCGCCGTGAGCTTCATGTGACAATAATCCTCAGTCGCCCTGTCCTGGGAGGCGCCGCCGGCGGCCGAAACGCTGCCGGCCAACGAACCCACTAAAATTACCGCTGAAACGATCGGTACAATATTTTTCATGATTTTCCCCTCCTTTGTGTTATAGCTCGCCGCTTTTGCCAGGCTACCCGCGACTCTGGTAGTCGCGCCAATGGCGCAGCTCTTCCTGCCGTTGTTTGGTAACCTGATCCTTTCCGTTCGGACTCTCGGCGCAGGACCCGTAGTAATCAATGACGTCTCCGGTGTCCGATTGCTTGAGCTCCGGTTGATCGGTCGCCAGAGTTTTCGGCCGTATGGCCGGGAACTTTATGTGACAGTAATTTCCAAGCGTAAGCTCCTGCTTCAACAGGACGCCATCGGCGCCGAAAGCAGTGCCGGCCAAAACACCGGTCAGCAACAATACGGCCGCCGTTCTATTTAGCCACTGCATATTTGTTTCACCCCCTTTCAGTTGTGTGCTTGCGTTCCAGACTCTGAGCAAGCGACATGCCGCGCAGGTAAATTGAAATTTGTCAGAATTACGCGCCGCAATTTTTCTCCACCGCGGAACTGGGACTTCCGGGCAGCCCACTTGACCATTTGACCACACCCGGCTTCGCCGAGAGTTATTTCACGCATCGATGGGGGAGGAATCCGAGTCATTCTCGAAGGCGGCAGGAATTTGGCGCGCCGTTTGCTCGACAGAGATAGTAGAAGGAGGAATGATTATGAAGGCATCGCAATCAGTTGTTTTTGCATCCTTGGTCAGCAGCGTGTTGTTGACGCTGGCGGCGCCCGCTTACGCCGCACTCCGGGGCGGAAGCTACAGTCACTCGGCGCTTGCCAACGGGATAGTCGGGGACCGCAACCAGATCCGGCAGGAACGGGGGCAGCTTGACGAGGACCGCAGAAATCGGCATCTGGATCGGGAAGAATTACGCGAGGATCGGCACGACGGTGCGAGCCACGGCGAGATCGCCGGCGACCGTAGAAATATTCGCCGCGATGGACACGACGTCAATGAAGACCGCCTGGAGTTGCGCGCCGATCGAAGAGATCTTCGACGCGACCTACACGAGGAACATCACTCCTATTGGGATGGGTGGCATTCGTGGTGGAATCGCCGGTAATTCGATCGATTCAAGAAACCGGTCCAGGTTTTCGCCGGCGCTGCTGGATCTGGCGCGGGACGGCAGCGCGCGCGGAGGGCATATCCCGATATGCGAACGACAGGTTCAGGGTGAAATCAAATCAGGAAGATCACGGCGCAGGCGCGCCGAATCGCCCGATCGTGGTACTAGCGTTGGAGCACGTCCAGATATTTGAGACCGCTGGCGGTATTGAAGATCAGCACTTCGTTGTCGGGCGCAATCCATCCGCTGGCTACGAGGCGGCGTAACGCTGCAACGCAGGCCGCGCCTTCCGGACAGAAAAAAATACCTTCTGCCTTTCCCACCCTGGGAATTTCCGCCAGCATCTCGTCGTCGCTGACGCTCAGTGCCGTGCCGGCGCTGTCGCGGATCGCCTGCAACATTAAAAAATCTCCGACCGCCTGGGGCACGCGCAAACCGGAAGCGACGGTTTGGGCATCTTGCCAGGGCTCGGCAGTAGTCTTGTTCTCGTTAAATGCTTTGACGATGGGCGCGCAGCCGCTCGCTTGAACCGAAACCATGCGCGGCCGCGCACCGTCGATCCAGCCCAGTGCTTCCATCTCCGCGAACGCCTTCCACATGCCGATGAGCCCCGTGCCGCCGCCGGTCGGATAGACGATCACATCCGGAAGGCGCCAGTCGAGCTGCTCGGCGATCTCGTATCCCATGGTCTTCTTGCCTTCGACCCGGTAGGGCTCTTTTAGCGTAGAGACATCGAACCAGCCTTCGGCTGTTTTCTTCTCGGCGATGATTCGGCCGCAGTCATTGATCAAACCGTCGACCAGTGTGAGCCTGGCGCCATACTGCGCGACTTCGATCTGGTTGGCCATCGGCGTATCGCGCGGCATGAACACATGGGCTTCGATGCCGGCGCGCGCCGCATAGGCGGCAAACGAGCCGCCGGCGTTGCCGGCGGACGGGATGGCGGCTTTCTTTACGCCCAGCTCCTTGGCGCGCGAGACGGCCATTGACAGACCGCGGTCTTTGAATGAGCCGGTGGGATTTTGCCCTTCGTCTTTGATCCAGAGCCGGCGCAACCCCATTTCGCCGGCAATTTTCTTTGCATTCAAAAGCGGCGTGTAGCCTTCTCCCAAAGATATTTGATTGGCATCTTGCTGCAGCGGCAAAAGCTCGCGGTAGCGCCACAGCGAAGCAATGCGACCGGCAAGGGATGATTTATCCAAAGCCGCTTTCGCTTTTGCGAGATTGTAGCGCACCAGCAGCGGCGAGCCGCAGGGGCAGAGGTTCAAGAGCTCTGATAGTTCAAAACATTTTCCGCAGCGGGCGCAAACGATTTGCTGGGCAAAGGACATAGGCGACGATTCAATCAAGGGTTCTGAAAAGA
>CAMLCX010000035.1 GCA_946478635.1 uncultured Pseudomonadota bacterium | reverse complement strand
TTGAGCGCCGCCTCGATGGCGGTTTTCATATTGCGGATATCGTTCATGGCATCGAAGATGCGAAAAACGTCGATGCCGTTGGCCGCCGCGCGGGTAACGAATGCTTGAACGATGTCATCAGGGTAGTTGTGGTAGCCGACCACGTTCTGGCCACGCAGAAGCATCTGGAAGCGCGTTTTGGGCATCGCCGAGCGCAATTTTCGCAGGCGCTCCCAGGGATCTTCCTTGAGAAACCGGAGCGTGGCGTCGAACGTCGCGCCACCCCAGGTTTCCAGCGACCAGTAACCGATATCGTCGAGCTGGGCGGCAATCGGCAGCATGTCCTCGGTGCGCATGCGTGTTGCCACCAAGCACTGGTGCGCGTCGCGCAACACAGTCTCCATGATCTCGATTTTTCCTGCCATGCTCCGATGCCTCCAGTCGTCAGCTACTCGTAGAGATCGCTTTGTTTCTCTTCCAGCCGCGCTTTCTCCTTGGGATCCATCACATAAAGTCCGTCGACTTCCTTGATCTTGGTGATGTCGTAGAAATACTCCGACCTCTCCAGGCCGTCGTCGAATTCATACATCTTGATGGCATCCCAAGGGCAGATTTTTTTATCCAGGCGGTCTTCGGACTCGGTACCGATCAGCTGCAGCTGGAAGCGTTTGGGCACTGCGTCCGGCGGCACCGGTTTGCGATTGCTGTCGAAAAATCGACTGTTGTACTCGTAAAAAATTTCGCCGGTTTCTTTATGCTGCTGAATTTTGGTGAGATCGTCGCTATAGCACATCTGGCAGCCGATGCACTTATCGTTGTCGACAAAAACCCGGTAAGGCTTGAGCCCGCCCTGCGGCAGCTCTTCATAGAGGAGGTTGATGCAGCCGTCCACCGGACAGTGCGCTTCGCACAACGGCGACCCAGCGCAGCTCGAGCAGTTTTCATCCATCACGGCCAAAAGTGCGGTACCTTTGCGCTTTTTAGCTTCAGCCATTCGTTTGCGTCCTCGCTTTCTTAAACCTTGCCTTGAGGGCGATAGCTATTGCCGCCGACAGCAGTATCCACCAATAACGAATAAGAGCTATTCTGCCCCATTCCAGCCAATAAACAAAATTGGGCGAACGCGAATTGAGCTGGCCGAGAGCGCGTTGCGCTCCGGCGTAATCCCTCACCTCGCGCAGCGCCTGCGATAAACCGTAGAGCGCGCCGTCGTCGTTCGGATCGAGCTTGAGCGCGGCCTCGAAATCCCGGCGTGCTTCAGTCCATTTGCCTTGCTCGGCTAAAATGCCGCCGCGGGTGGTCAAAGCGACAGCGTAATCAGGTTTTAGCTCAAGGGCCTTGGTCAAACTCGCAAGGGCTTGGTCGAGATCTCCCTTACGCTTTTGCGCGACCGCCAGGTTGCTGTAAGCATCCGGCAATTCGGGATGTAATTCAACGATCTTTTTATACTCGCTGAGCGCCGCGTCGACGTCGCCGCGCACATCCAATTCGATCCACGCCAGAAAAGTTCGTGCGTCGATATGTTGAGGGTTTAGCGCAATCGCTCGTTTCGCGGATAGGATGGCCCCTTGGGGGTCACGCAGGCGGAGCTTGGCCATTCCGAGGAATAAATACAGATCCGCTTCATTGGGATAGTCCTTGAGCAGATCATCAAAAGTCGCTTTTGCTTCGGCGGATTTTCCCAGCCGCAAATCGTTGCGCGCTTGTTCCCATCGTTTATCGCTCGGTAGTGAAGATTGGATATCGGCGGCGTGAGACAAACCAAGCCCGATGAGGACGGCCAGGATGGCCAACCACATCCTCACCATCTACTATTTCCACATTTCATTAGAGATCTCGTCTTCTTTGCCTTCTTCGATCAGCTTGTCGTTTCTGAAGGCCTCGCGCAGCCCTAGCCAGGTGAAGAAGATGACGAGAATCAACATGCCGACGATCGGGATGTTGTCGGGTTTGGTGACGATTTCGAGAAAATTGTGCAGTCCGCTAGGCTCATCCATAAAAGTTAAGCACCTGTAAAATCAAGATAATTAAAAGCTATTAAAATCCCCTCTCAAAGTCAACGTAGGGCTGAGCCGAGTGCTGCGCGCAACCGACCGACGCCGTGATCGAGCTGCAGCTAGTGCTGCTGATGATGACCGCGGCCATGCTCGCTGTGGCGAAAAATAAGCGACTTGATCACCACGGGCACGGCCTTGGCCTCGGGCAATTCCTGGCCGATATCGATGAAGTCGAAGTCTTTTAGATCGATGCCGTCGATGGAAATGATACCGGCGCCGGGAATCAGTTCCCGTTCGATGATATTGCCCATCAGCTTGGCGATATCGGCATCGAAAACCAGCACCAACGGCTGGCCATTATCGATATGCCCCTTCATGGCGCCGACCAGGCCTTCAGCGAGGGTGCGGATGAGCGGATAGGAAGGGCCGAGTTCCCAGCCGATAGCGAGCGCCACGGTACGCTCCGTATCGGTCGCGTCGAAACGCTGCAGCGCCCGCGCCACCGCGCCGCTGATTTCCGCCGCGGTGATGGCCTCGGTCTGCTCGAACTGGGGCGTCACGACCTGTAAATTGCGCAGCGGCAGCAGCTCGGGATGCGAGAGATAGATCGTATTGCCGCTCACTTGAACCGTGTACTGCGAGGCGCCGATCACCGTGGCGCGGATGCGCACATCGGCCGGCCGGAGCGGGATGTTGCCGCCGCCGAGCTGATTCACTCGGGCGCGGACTTTCTTGCCCAACTGCAAACCCAAGTCGCCCAGATTGCGCTTTTCGTAACCGTAGATGAACTCGGAGACCCCGCCGGAAAACATCACCGCGTGAATTGGGTCGGCAAAATCGAGATTGGGCGTGAGTAAGAGATTTTTTACTTCGGGCGAGAGCGGGCCCCGTTCCAAAAATTGAAACAACGAATCACAGAGCACCTGGGCAAACTTATCCTTTTCAACATCGGTGATGGTGCCGCCCAAAGCCAGGTTTGGAATACCGGCGATCTTGGCGATCTTGAGCGCGGTGTCTTCGAGCCGGTTGATCTTGCCGTTTTCGTCCATGGCGATCAGGCGGGCGCCGACTTCCACGGCGCAGGTATCGATCACCTTGCCGCCCTTGACGATGGCGATTTTGCTGGTGCCGCCGCCCACGTCGACGTTCATCACGGTAAAGTCGCCGCCCTCGTGATAAGTCATGTGCACGGCGCCCGAGCCGTAGGAAGCAAGGATGGCTTCGAGATTATGACCGGCGGTAGCGCAAACAAATTTGCCGGCTTCCGCCGAGAAAAGCGCGGAAATAGCCTCGGCGTTTTTCTTTTTCGCCGCCTCGCCGGTGACGATGATCGCGCCGGTGTCGATATCCTCGGGCGTTAGATTGGCCTTTCGATAAGCTTCGTGAATGAAATCACCCAACTGATTGGTATCGATGGTGGTCTTGTCAACGTAAGGCGTCAAAAGAATCGGCGACTCATGGATGATCTCGCGATTGATGACGACAAAACGGCTGGACAGCGCCACGCCCTGACGGCGCAGCGTCAGGCGGGAAAAAATGAGGTGCGAAGTGGACGAGCCGATATCGATGCCGACGGAATTGAGCGTAATCCGCTCCGAGCGCCACATCGGGTGGTTTTCGTCCATCAACTCTTCGTCATCGCCGAAATCTTCATCGTGTCCCTCATGCAGCCGTAAATTATCGATCCCCAGATTATCCATGCGCGCAGCGTATTCCTTTCTCTCTGACGCTCAAATATCCAAGTTGCATAACATAAGACACTTCTGCTTGCTACCGGTTGAGCGTTGTCGTAGCGGGATAGACAAGGCAGTTTAACGGCGATACTATGCCGATATTCGGCGAACATGGGACAGGAAGAATATCAAGAATTATCATCGTTCCTGAGGCGCTTCATCCGGCGCCTCAAGCTTTTTCAGGGGCTCGAGGGGCTCTGCCTGATCGCGATCTGCGCGCTCTTGCTCTTCGCGCTGGGCGCCGGGATTTTCGAGCTAAAGACTTTTTTGCCCTATGCACCGCTCGCTTACAGCCTGCTCACAATTGTCGTCTTGCTCGGCGTCATCGGCTGGTCCTTTTTTCGTTTCCTGCGCCGCCTGTCTCAGGAACGAGCGGCGCTTTACATCGAGCAGAAGCAGCCGAAGCTGCGCAATAACTTAATCAACTCGCTGCAACTTTACCCGCAAGTCGCCGAAGCCCAGAATACTCCCGGTTTTTCGGCGTCCATGGTGATGGCGCTCCTGCGCACGACGCGAAACCAGGTCGCGACGCTCAAGATCGATGAATTGATCGATAACCGGGGGCTAAAATCGAGCTTGCGATTGCTTGGCTTGCTGCTCATACCGGTCGCCATAATGGTGCTCGTTAACCCTTCCTGGGTCGGCGGCACGATCAGCATGCTGACCCGCCCGCTCGATCATTTGCCGCCCACACAAACGACCATCGAGATGGAACCGAAAGGGCTGCGCGTGGTGCGCGGCGCATCCGTGACCCTTCGGGCATCGACCGCGGGCGCCCTGCCGGCTTCGTTGGAATTGATGACCTGGACGGGAACCAACGAACGCGGCGAGCTTGTCAGTGCTGAAAAAGTGCCCATGGAGAATCTCGGCGCGGGAAAATTCAGCGCCAAGATCGCGCACCTGGAGAAATCCCTGCGCTATCGCGCCGTCACCGGGCCCTTTGCCTCGGCCACCTACAGTGTGGAAGCCGTCGACGCGCCGGAAATCGCCAATGTGCAGCTGATTCTCTACCCGCCGGCCTACACGGCGCTCGGATCGGTTTCCGTTCCCGAAGGCAGCATCGAGGGCCTCAAAGGCTCGACGGTGCGGCTCGACGCGGTCGCCACCAAGGACGTGGTCAAAGCCGAGATCGTCATGGACGACGGCAAAAAGATTCCGCTGAAGATCGACGGCCGCAAGCTGCAGGCCAGTCTGGTACTGTTTCAATCCCAGTCGTACCGCATCCAGGTGGAAGACTCCCATGGTTTTCGCAACACGCCGATCAACTATGAGCTCAAGGTCAAACCGGACGGCTTCCCCACGGTCGATCTGTTACAGCCGACTGAAGATCTTGAGATCAACGGCGATGAAACCCTGACGCTGGAATACGGCGCGCGCGATGACTTCGGCATCGCCGAAGTCGCCTTGGTGGTCAAAATCGGCGATCGCGAAGACAAGACGACTTTGCAAAAAGAAGAGGCCAAGCGCCTGATCGTCCGCGATCAGTACAAATGGGATCTCGGCCGGCTCGCCCTGCGCGAAGGCGAGGAAGCGGTTTTTCTTCTGCAAGTGTTCGACAACGACACCATCTCGGGTCCGAAGATTGGCACCTCGCGTTCCGTTCGCCTAAAATTAAAAAATCTCAAAGGCGAGCATAAACAGGTGGCCGAGATGGTGCGCGACTTGAACAGCCGCATGGTCGATTTACTCGGCGATCATCTGGAAACGCCGGTGCCGGGCGAGAAGCAAACCGCCGCCGCCCAGGAAAGCGAAAAGAAATTCGAGCAGAACCTTGCCGACGCGCTCAAGCGGACCGAGGAGATCATGAGCCGGGCCGAGAAGGACCGCATCTCGGATTTCGCCACGTGGAGCGATCTGCAAGCGCTCAAGCGCAACCTTGAATTCACCCAAAATGATTTGTTGCGTAAACAAGAGCAGGCGGCAAGCGCGGAAGAGAAGCTCAAGACCCGCGACGAAATCTCCACTGAGCTCGAACGCATGTCGCTGTTGTCCGAAGACATCGGCAACCGGATGAAGGCCCAGGAGCTTGCCTCGACGGCGCAGGATCTGGCGCGCAGTCAGGAACGCTTGATGGATTCCCTGGAGAAGCTCCAGAGCGGCGATAAGAATCTCGACGCCATCATGAAGCAGATCGCCGAGCTGTCGAAAACCCTCGACGAACTGCAACGCGCCGCGGCGCAGTTGGCGCAACAAATGCCCGAGGATTTTATGAATCCCGAGACCATGCAGGGTCTTGGCTTTGACGACATGCAGCGCGCCCTCGACGAGATCCGCAAGAAACTGGCGCAAGGCGACCTCGAAGGCGCCCGCCAGCTGGCCCGCGAGCTGTTCAATCAAATGGCTCAGATGGTCGCCGCGCTGCAAAACGCGCAACGCTCGCAAATGGCTTCGAGCATGGGCCGCATGCAGGGCGAAATGCAGCGCCAGAGTAGTGAGCTCCAGGAGATCGCCCGCGAGCAGCAGGAAATATTAGTCAAGACTGAAGGGATCAATTCGAGCGCGTTGTCCGAACGCGACGCCGCGCTCAAAACCAAGCTCGACCGTTTTCTGGAACAGGCTACTGCCGAGCTCGGCCAATTGACCGAGCTTTTTCCCGACCGTGAAGGCCCCGACGATCCCAGCCTTTTGACCAATATGGATGACGCGACGATAAACGCCCTGCTGCGAAACCTTATCGCCAAGCTCAGCAACAAAGACTTTCCGGGCTACGGCGAAGGCGATGGTTTCACACGAAAGGAATTGGCCAAAAAACGCACGGCCCAACAGGAAGCGCGGGCGCAGCGCGCCGAAAAAAGTCTGGATAACATCAAATCCGAACTCGAAAAGCTGATGGCCGCGCCCGCTCAAGCGCTGTCGGACAGCGATAAGCGCGTATTGCGCGAATTGGCCCACCGCGAGGACGTTCTCAAAGAGCGTACCGAAGACCTGCACGAAAAACTCGAGTCGCTGTTTCAACTGTTTCCACAGCTCGATCCCAAGATCGTGCAAAACATCGGCGAAGCCGGCAAAGAAATGGGCAGCGCGCACAACCGCTTGGGCCAACTGGACTCGCGGGGCGCGGTGCCGCCCGAGCGCGGCGCCCTCGATCGCCTGTCTCAATCGCAGCAACAGATGCAGCAATCGATGCAACAGATGGCCCAGCGCGGCCAGATCGGTAACATGCCGATGGCGCGGCTTTACCGCCAGGGTCGCTTTCTACCGTTTGGCTCGCTCACGCCGCTGCCGGGGATGCCGCAGTTTCCCGAGTTCGATATTGAAAGCGGCTTTACCGGTTTGGACACGGAGAAATTCCGCCTGCCAGGCAAAGACGAGTACAAGGCGCCGCGCAATTTCCGCGAAGAGATTCTGGAATCTCTCAAGCAAGGCGTCCCGCCGCAGATGAAAGAGCAGATCGAGCGCTATTTCAAAAATCTTTCCGAGTGATTCTCCCTTGAAGACCCGATTGTCGTTTATCTCAGCTGTTTGGCTTTGGTTTTTTTTGGCGACCCGGGCGCTTGGCGCTGAAGCCGACCCGAAGTTTCAAGCCGGCGAAGAGCTGCTCGATGCCTGGCGCGTGACGCAGGCCGAGGAGCTTGCCGCCCAGGCGCTCAAAGACAATCCCAAGTCAGCGGCAGCCTTGGAATTCGATGGGCGGGTGAAATTTTATCAGGGCCGTTACCCCGAAGCATTGAACCTGCTTGACCGCGCGCTGGCGCTGGAGTCGAGCAACCAGCGGCGCCAAGCGCTGAAAATCTTTAGCCAGCTCACCATTGACGTGCACAAGAATCTCAAGCGCTACGAGAGCGCGCATTTCGTGTTGTTCGTCGATGACAAACGCGACGGCATTTTAATCGCTCATGCGCTCGACACACTGGAGAAGAGCTATCAGGCCACCGGCGCCGAGCTGGGCTATTACCCGAAGGAAAAGGTGCGCGTGGAAATCGCGCCGGACGCCCCGAGCTTCAACGCCATCTCGACTTTGTCCCTGCGCGATATCGAAGAGACCGGCGCCGTCGGCATATGCAAATTCAACAAACTGATGATCATTTCGCCGCGCGCTCTCAGCCTCGGCTACCGCTGGCTTGATTCGCTCAGCCACGAGTACCTGCATTACGCCATCGTCGGCCTCACCAATAATCAAGCGCCGATCTGGCTGCACGAAGGCATGGCGCGCTTTTACGAGACGCGCTGGCGCAAGGCCGCGCCGCCTGCGAATGCCGCCGAGGATTATCTGACACCGGCCAACCAGACGCTGCTAGTGCAGGCGCTGGCGCGAAATCAATTTGTCGGCTTTAAGAAAATGGAGCCGTCGTTGATTCATCTTGAGACGCCCGAGCAAGTTCAGCTCGCCTATGCCGAAGCCGCGTCGGCGGTGGATTTTATCAATCAGAGCAAAGGCCCCACCGGGATTCGCGAATTGCTCGGCGTGCTCAATGACAGACCCACGCCCGAGGCCATCGAGAAAATCTATGGCATGTCGTTCGACGCTTTTGAAACAAAATGGAAAGGCTTTCTCAAAGCCAAAGGTCTGAAGGAAATCGAAGGCAGCCGGGTACGCCGGTTCAAGGTTAAAAAGGACCAGCGCGAAGACGAAGAAGTCGTCGAGTTGCGCGAGATCCAGTCCGCCGTCGCGCGCAACCGCACCCATCTCGCCGATCAGTTACTCGGTCGCGGGCGCACCGAGGCCGCCGCCAATGAATACCAACGCGCCTTGCAGGTCAGCCCCAGCTCTCCGGTCATCTTGAGCAAGCTCGGCCGCGTGATGATCGGCATGAACCGCTCGGAGGAGGCACTGCCGCTGTTGAAAAAAGCCCTGGACGTGGACCCCGACAATGCCAACGCCTATGTGCAATTGGGCCGGGCCTACCACGCCGCTAAGAATTTTAAGGAAACGCGCGTCGTCCTTGAAGAAGCCATCCAGATCAACCCCTACAACCCGCTCATCTATCGTTTGCTGGGCGATGCGTACGCCGCGCTTGGCGAACATGAAAAAGCTCGCTTGGCGAAAGCTACGCTGGATAAGCTCGGCGGCGTTCACTGACCGCGAGAAGGACAGCCATGGAAGCAACCGAGATTCAACAACACGAGATTGCCGAGATCGAAGATTTCGCGATCAAACGGGACAACATGCTGGGCGAAATCCGCAAGGTCATCGTCGGCCAGGATCAAGTCATCGAGGAAGTGTTGATCGCGCTTTTCGCGCGCGGGCATTGCCTGCTCGTCGGCGTGCCCGGGCTGGCGAAGACGCTGCTGATCAGCACCCTGGCGGAGATCCTGGACCTGGATTTCAATCGCATCCAGTTTACGCCGGATCTGATGCCGTCCGACATTACCGGCACCGATATTTTGCAAGAGGACGCCGCCACCGGCCGGCGCGCCTTTCAGTTTCTCAAAGGACCGATTTTCACTAATATTTTGCTGGCCGACGAGATCAACCGCACACCGCCCAAAACCCAGGCGGCGTTGCTCCAGTCCATGCAGGAGTACAAAGTCACGGCCGGCGGTTCGACGTTCGCGCTGGACTTGCCGTTCTTTGTCCTGGCGACGCAAAACCCGATCGAGCAGGAAGGCACTTATCCCTTGCCGGAGGCGCAGCTCGACCGGTTCATGCTGAACATCGAAATTCGTTATCCGAACTTCGAGGACGAAGTGCAGATCGTCATGCAGACGACATCGACGAACAAACCCGCGCCGCAAAAGATCATGGACGGCTCGGCGATCCTGCACTACCAGGAACTTGTCCGCAAGGTGCCGGTTTCGCCGTTCGTCATTTCCTACGCTGTCGCGCTCGCCCAGCGCTCCCGGCCGCAAAGCGCGGAGGCGCTCCCCTATGTCAAGGATTACGTCGAATGGGGCGCCGGGCCGCGCGCCTCGCAATATCTCATCCTCGGCGCCAAGGCGCGCACCCTACTCCAGGGCCGCTACGCGGTGTCGATCGAAGACATCCAGGCTCTCGCCCCTTCCGTGCTGCGCCACCGCATCGTGCCCAACTTCAAGGGTCAGGGCGAAGGCCTGACGTCGATAGACATCATCAATCGGCTGCTCACCGACATTAAGCCCTCAACCGACGGCAAAGCCTCTCGATAGAAATGCCCGCCGGATCGACGCGGATCCGGCCGCGTCTTCCATGTTTTACCAACGCCGAAGATCAGACACTGTCTGCGGTATGAAAGTTCATGGCGACAGCGAGTTCCGGCGGCGCACCGGCGAGGCGCTCGCGCTTCTCGAACCGCTGGCACAGTTTGAACTGATTCGGGCCCATCTTGCCGCCATTCGACAGGGAAAGCGCAGCGGCGTCACGGCCTGGACAGAACGTCCGATTTTTACGGTCGGCGAGCCGACCTGGAATCATTCTCCACTCTGGTACGCCGGCGCCATCGCGCACGACGCCTATCACGCAAAACTCTACCGCGATGCTGAGAAACGGAATCGCGGCAGCAAGCCTCCGGTTGACGCCTGGAGCGGCAAGGCTGCGGAACGAAACTGTTTGAGCTTTCAACGCGACGTGCTGCTGAGCCTGGAAGCTGACAAGACCCTCCTGGAGTATCTCGAAAAGCATCTGGAAAATCCGACCTATCAAGGGCGCAACGAAGGCTGGGACGGTTGGCTAGATTATCGTAAACGCTGGTGGTAGAGGTTGAGGAATCAGCGAATGTTAGCAATGAAATTCGAGAATGTAAGACGGCTAACCGCGATCCACGATCTTCTATTCTCTATCTTCGGCGATATCGATTGACACATGGCCGACCGCGACAAAAATTACTTCGACCCCAAGGTCCTGGCCGGCATTGCCAATCTTTCCCTGCGCGCCCGTTGGGTGGTCGAAGGACTGATGTCCGGCGTGCACAAGAGCCGCGCCAAGGGCTTCAGCGTTGAATTCGAAGAGCACCGCGAGTATTCGCCTGGCGACGAGATCCGCCGTATCGATTGGAAGGCGCTCGGGAAATTCGACCGGTATTTCATCAAAGAGTACGAAGACGAAACCAACCTGCGCGCTTATCTGCTGCTCGACGCCAGCGCATCGATGAATTATGCCTCCGACGGCATCACGAAATTTGATTATGCCTGCACGCTGACGGCCTCGCTCGCGTATCTGATCTTGAAGCAACAAGACGCTGCAGGCGTGGTGACGTTCTCGAACCGTATCGAAGCCTTTATTCCGCCGCGCGCCAAACGCGATTACCTGACACAGATCCTGCACGCGCTGGAAAATCGCGGGCCGGGCGGTGAAACCAACGTCGGCAAAATCCTCGACGACATCGCCGGGCAGATCAAACGGCGCGGCCTGATCGTGCTGGTGTCCGACCTGCTCGACGAGCCGGCGGAAATTTTGAAAGGCTTGCGCCAGTTTCGCTTCAAAGGCAACGACGTGATCGTGTTTCATTTGCTGGATCCGGCCGAGCTCGATTTGCCGTTCGACGGCAATATTTTGTTCGAAGACCTGGAAGCCGCCAACCTGCAGGTGATCACCGATCCGCGCGTGATCCGCACCACCTATCAGCAGGTCGTGACCGAGTACATCGCCGACATGCGCAAGCAGTGTCACGACAACGCCATCGACTATCAGCTGATCTCGACGGCGACGCCGCTCGATCAAGCCCTGGCGAGCTATCTGAGCTGGAGGGGTTGAACAAGGCATGTCGGTTTTCTTTCTCTATCCGGCATTTTTGGTCGGCCTGCTTGCCGCCTCGCTGCCCATACTCATTCATCTACTGAACCGTCGCAGGCTGCAGCGCATCCGCTTTCCCGCGGTGCGCTTTATCCTGCTATCGCAAAAGCGCATCTCACGCAGTTACCGCCTGCGTCATTGGCTGCTTCTCGCGCTCAGAACGCTGGCGGTGGTTTTTCTCGTGCTGCTGCTCGCCAATCCGATCTTTCAAACCGGCGCCGGGCTCTTCGCCGGCGGCGGCCCGGTGACGCTGGTCGTGCTTTTGGATAATTCACTCAGCATGACCTGGAGCGGCGACGGTAACGGCTTCAAACAAGCCAAGGATGCGGGGCGGCTGCTCATCGCGGCGCTCCATGACGAAGATCGCGCCGCGGTATTGCCGACCAACATTTCGGGCAAAGAAACGTACCGCCTCAAGAGCCAAAGAGATGTGCTTTCAAGGGAGCTTGACGCCATTGAGATTGCCGATGGCACGGCCAACCTTACGGCGGCGCTCGAAAAGGCCTACGAACTTTTGCAGCAGCCCGCCGGCCAGAAGGAAATCCGCTTGATCACGGATATGGGCTTAACCGGCTGGGATCAATTTTCCGTCGCCGCACTCAAACGAGTCGATGCGTCGATTCCGGTGAAATTGATCCGTGTCGGAAGAAAGGAACAGCCGCTCAACGGCAGTATCAAAGACATCCGGTTGGGAAGCCAGGGCGTCGGTGTGAACATGCCGCTGCACATCGATGCCACGCTGAGCAATTTCGGCGATAAAGAAATCAAAGACGTGCTCGTGCAGCTCAGCCTCGACGGTCAGAACAGAGAACAAAAGCTCGCCACCGTGCCGCCCAAAGGCGAAACCTCCGTGCGTTTCCAAACCCGCGTTAGCCAAGCAGGCCCGCACACGGGGCAGGTCAGCCTAAAAAAAGAAGGCCTTGCCGGCAACGGCGTCGCCGACTTCACTCTCGATGCCCAGGACAAGCTCAGGGTGCTTGTGGTCGACGGCGATCCACAGACTTCTTTGGTCCAAAGCGAAAGTTTTTTTCTCAGCCGCGCCCTCAATCCCGCGGGCGACCGCGATTCTTCGATGTTTCTGCCGACGGTGATCCTTCCTGACGGCCTGAGCGCGGCTGCGTTGGACTCCTATCAGGTCGTCGTTCTTTGCAACGTGGCGACGCTGCCGGATGGATTTGCCGCCAATCTGCAGAATTTTGTGCGCCAGGGCGGCGGTTTGCTCATCTTCGGCGGCGATAAGATTCAACCCGAGAGCTACAATCAGAAGCTTGCGCAGATCTCTCCGGCAGAGCTGCACGGGAAAAAAACCGGGCCCGAAGCGACCGGAGAAAAAATCGACAAGATCGATTTGGATCACCCGGCGCTGCAGAATTTTACCGATCCGATTTTGCTCGAATCGCTCAAGTCGAGCCGTGTCTGGGGGTACACACGCGCAAGCGCACGGGGAAAATCAGTTTTGATTTCCCTCGCCAACGGCGATCCAATGCTGTTGGAACAGAAAGTCGGCGCCGGGCGGGTGATCCTGGCGACCACGAGCGCGGATCGTGACTGGACCGACCTGCCGCTAAAGACCGCCTACTTGCCGTTGCTCCAGTCGCTGACCCAGTACCTCGCCGGCGGCAAGCGCGGCAATCTGGACGCCGGCATCGCCGTCAATACCACCAAAGAGATTTCCCTCCCGCCGGCGTTGGTCGGCAAGAGTCTGCGCGTGGTGAAACCGAACAAACAAGACACCGAAGTGCCCATCGCCGGCGAAAAAGATCGCGCCGTGGCGAGCATCAGTGAAAATGATCGCGCCGGCATCTATCGCTTGTCGCTTCCCGCAGGCGCCGCCAAAGATGCCGGTGCGCCTCAAATGTATGCCGTCACTCGGCCTTTCTTAGAGTCTCGTTTGGAAGAAATCAGCGAGCGTGAATTGCAAGCCAAGCTGGCGCCGATCCGCGCCGAAGTCATTCCTATCGAAGCTCTCAAGGAGGGCGGCAAGCGCACCGACTTGGCTCTTCCGCTGCTGGCATTGCTCATTGTAACCTTGCTGGTGGAGGGTTGGCTGGGACAGCGATTTTGAAGAAAGCAAAAATTGAAAGGGCAAAATAAAAAAATCATAGCTCTTCGCAAGCTTATTTTTTGACTTCTCCTTTTAATTTTGGAATCCCCATGAATCGCCGTAAATTCATACAAATCGTATCTCAGAGCTTGCTCGGCGCCGGGGTGCTGCCAAGCGTCGTGCAAGCGGCCGCGGCGGACGATAAGCGCCGGCTGCAGTTTGTTTTCGCCCAGATCAAGTATCGCGGCGGCGATTGGAATCCGCACCCGTTGTCGGTCACGCCGCTGATGGAAGAGCTGATGGCGCGCACGAGCGTGGAAGCTGCTGCGACCCGCTATGAAGCGAGCCTGGGCGATCGGGATCTGTTCAACTATCCGTTTCTCTATCTCACCGGCAAATACGAGTTCGAGCCGTTCGCTCCGGACGAGATCGACAACCTGCGCCGGTTTCTCACCTACGGCGGCTTCCTGCTGATCGATGACGCCCTCGGCCAGCAGGGCTACGGTTTTGACAAAGCCGTGCGCCGCGAAATGCAGCGCGTCTTTCCTGGAAATGAATTCAAGCGCATTCCACCCGGCCATGCGTCGCTGCGCAGTTATTATCTGCTGCGCCGCGTCGGCGGCGTGAGAATCGTCAGCCCAACGCTTGACGGCATCATGATCGGCAATTCCATGCCGGTCATTTACTGCCAAAACGACCTCGGCGGCGCCTGGGAGCGCGACCAAACGGGCAAATGGACAAACATTTGCACGCCCGGCGGCGAAGCGCAGCGGCGCGATGCCTTTCATCTCGGCATCAATCTGATCCTCTACGCCATGACCGAGAACTATAAAGAGGACTTGATCCACGTGCCGTTCATCCGCCGGCGGCTCACCCGGTAAATCATGCGAGATCTCTATCTCATCGGCACACTACCGCTGTGGTTGATCGCGCTCGCGACCGGCGCAATCGCCACGCTGCTGGTTTTGCAGTTTCGCGGATTGCGCCGACGGCTGCCGCTCGGCCAGACAATATTTCTTACGTTGCTCCGCACCGTCGTCTATGCGGGTTTGATTTTTTTCCTCTTCGGCCCGGCGCTGATCGACCGGAAAACGACCCAATTGCGGCGCCCTTTGACTGTGCTTGTCGATAGCTCCCAAAGTATGGGCTTTGCCGCCGATCCCAAGGCTGCGCCCGGAGATAAAGCGCCGGTCAGCCGGCTCGACGCCGTGCGCGACAAACTCACTGGCGGCAAAGAGCCGTTGATCCAAAAACTCAACCGCGACTACGATCTTCGTTTGGTGCGCTTCGGTACCAGCATGGAGCCGATCGCGCCCGGCAGCTTAGCCGGGATGCGCGCGCAGGATCCGGGCACGAGACTCATCGAGTTGCTGCAAGCCGCCGCGCGCGACGGCGCGGCGCAATCCGCGATTCTCGTCTTTAGCGACGGCATCGCCAACGGCGACCGAAAATCCCTCGAAGGCATGGCGCCGCTGCCGGTGCCTGTCTTCGCCGTCGGCGTCGGTCAAACGGAGGGTTTCGCCGATGTGCGAATTTCCAAGCTCGGCGCTCCGGAATTTGCCTTCCGCGGGCGCGAGTTCAAACTCGACCTCACGGTCCAGGCCTCCGGCATGAAGGGCAGAACCGTGCCGCTTTTTTTTAACCGCGGCAAGAACCTCATCACAACCCGACCGATCACCATCGACAGCGACTCGTTCGAACAGAAAGTAACGCTCGCATTTACACCGAAGGATCTCGGTACGCACGCTTTTTCGGTTAGCATTCCGGCGCAGGCCGGCGAGCAAATCGTGCCGAACAATCACAAGGAATTTAAGGTCGAAGTGCAAAGGGACAAGATTCGCATATTGACCTTGTCCGGCTCGCCGGCGTGGAATTATCGGTTCCTGCGCATGGCGATGAAACAGGACCCGCTGATCGAGCTGGTGTCATTCGTCTTTCTGAGAACGCCGACGGACACCGTCGACGTGCCGGAAAGCCAGTTGAGCCTGATCCCATTTCCGATCGACGATATTTTCCTCGAGGAGCTTAAGAATTTCGACGTTATTTTCCTCGATGACTTCTCTTATCGGTTCTATTTCAATCCTGTTTACCTGGAACGGGTAAGAGACTTTGTGCGCGACGGCGGCGGCCTCGCCATGATCGGCGGCGCGCGGGCGTTCGATAGCGGCGGTTACGGCGACAGCGCGTTGCGCGAAGTTCTACCGGTCGAGCTCGACGGGAAAGGCGTGTTCGAAACGCGCGGCGCCGTGCAGGCGGCTTTGACTGCCGCCGGCAAAGCGCATCCGATCACTCGCTTATTGCCCGATCCGAAAGCCAACGAAGAGGCCTGGCGCAAGATGCCCGCGTTAACCGGAATGAATCAGGTGCGCGGCGTGCGAGGCGAATCTTTGCTCACCGCCGGAGGCGCGGATTCCGCGGCGGGCGCGCCGCTGCTCGCCATCGGCCGCTACGGCAAAGGCCGTACCCTGGCGCTGATGACCGACGATGCCTGGCGCTGGAATTTCATCGCCGTCGGCAATAAGGAAACGCCGCAAAATCATTTGAAGCTCATGCGCCAGGCGGTGCGCTGGCTCGCCCAGGAACCATCGTTCGAGCAAGTGCGGTTGCGGCCCATTGCGTCGTCTCAACCGGGCGAAAAGATCGCCATCAAATTGCGCGTGCTCAAAGATGATTTTACGCCGACCCGCGAAGCTTCGGTGCAGCTTCGCGTCTTCACTCCCGAGGGCGAGCCGATTGTGGTTTCCGCCGCTGCGGATGGCGAGGAAGGCGAATACGGCGGCGAATTCACACCGACGAGGGAAGGCACGCATCGCGTCGAAGCCGAAGCGAGTCTCGCAGGTAAAGTTCTCGGCAAGGACAAAACGAGTTTCACCGCTGCGTTTTCTTACGGCGAAGCCGACGACGGGCTGCCGCGCCTCGATTTGCTCAAGCAGATCGCCGAGACAAGCAAAGGCGAGTATATTCCGATCGCCGATTGGAATGATAAAGCGCTGGAAAGAATCGCCGCCCGGCTCCAAAGCATCGCGCCTGCGGAGATTGTCGAACAACGCCAGACCCGGCTGTGGAACAATCTCTGGCCGTTCGCCATCATGCTGGTGCTGCTCAGCGTCGAATGGTGGATGAGACGGAAGTGGGGATTGATATAGCTTCAGGTTTCGAGTTTTTCGTTTCGCGTTAACACGAGACGCGAGACCCGGGACGGCAAACTCCCGAACACGATTACGCAGATGAATCGAAGCAGAACGCTACGGCTGACAGCGTTATTTTTGCTTGCAATCGTGGTCCAACCGCGCAGTGTTTGGGCTTTTTGCCACGAGATCGACGTTGTTCAAAATAAGATCTATCGAGTGGCGGCGGCCGCCGCACCCGCTCTGACCATCGAATGGTTGGGCCACTCGACTTTTGAAATCACCTCCTCGAAGGGCACGCGGGTTCTTACCGATCCGCACGGCGCCTTCGATTTGCCTCGGCCGACCTTGCCGACGCATATCGTGACTTCCAGCCATCGCCACGGTCCGCACAGCGCCGTCCACATGGCGCTCGGGACGCCGGTGATCCTGCACGGCCTCACGCCCGCGGGCGACGATTGGAACAAAATTTCAACGACGATACGCGATGTCTCGGTTTACGTCGTCCCGGCCTATCACGACAAAAGCCGCGGCATGCAGCGCGGCAAAAACGCCATCTTTGTGTTCCGCATCGACGACATCTGCATCGCGCACCTGGGCGATCTCGGCCATGTGCTCGGCCCCGATCAACTCAAGATGATGGGCAAGATCGATATTCTTCTCGTGCCCATAGCCGGCGGGTACTACACCGTGACGCCGAGCGAGGCGCGCGAAGTGACCAAGCTCGTGAATCCGAAAATCGCCATTCCAAAACATTTCTGGTGGGAACAGGCGGTGCAACAATATACCGAAGGCCTGACGCGGGTAAAAATGATGAAAAGCCCGGTGCTTAAAATTTCCAAACCGGAACTGCCCCAGCCCATTGAAACGATCGTGCTGCCGTGGACGCAACGGTAAGCGCAATTGAGTTACAGTCTTCTCTGAAAGCGGGCGAATTTCTCAGCAGATCGCAGGAATCATACTTCTCTTTATCCGCGACGGCTCGAGAAAATCACTTTGACCTGGTCCTGGTTTCACGGACGGTTCCACTCACGAGCCCGCACGTTCAAAGTTGTCGGTCGATGGATCCATTCGGCATGGAGCAGTCTTGCGTAGCGGGAGCGTGAACATGGGAACGGGTTGAGCCAAAGATGCTTTCTGGCGGAGAAGGGAGGGAGTCGAACCCTCCGGGGACCTTACGACCCCCAGACTGGTTTTGAAGACCAGCGGCACCACCGGGCACCTTCCTTCTCCTTGAGACAAGAATCAATTAGCTAGCACGCCGGTCGATTGCGGTAAAGACGGCGGCAAC
>CAMLCX010000034.1 GCA_946478635.1 uncultured Pseudomonadota bacterium | reverse complement strand
TTTTCGCCGAAGTGCGTCGATGGCAAAACCACATGCGCCAATTTGGTGGTCTCCGTGAGTCGCGTGTCCTGGACCACGAGAAACGGCAGCTTCTCCAGCGCGGCGCGAACCTTATCAGGTTCCGCGGCGGTCGTGATCAAATCTTCGCCGACGACGTAGGCGCCGTTGAAATGGCCGGCGGCCAGTTTTCCCAGCAGCGTTTCATAGCCGCCGTTGGAGCTCACACCCATATCGCGCGCGCCGCGAAAGTTGGGCGAGCGATCCGGGCTCATGAGAATTTTTTGCACGGCCGTGAGCGCGCGCTCCTGGTAAAAAACTTCCAAGGCGGCATCAGAAGACATTTTTCTCACGACCTTGGCGAAAAGATAAGCCTCTTCGTTGGTGTTTCGCCCTGACAGAATACCGGCCAGCGGTTTGGCCGAAGTCAGTCCGGCAAACACGGCTTGTAGCGCAACCTCCCAGCTTACCGGCACCAAACCGCCCTCCTGGCGGATCATCGGGGTGGTGAGGCGCTCGCCGCCTGCGAGATCGTGAAAACAATAACGCCCTTCGTCGCAGAGCCAGTGGCTGTTGACCGCTTCGTTGACGCGCGGCTTAAAGCGCGCGATCCGATTCTGATAAGCCTCGACGCTGATATTGCATCCCGTGCTGCAACCCGGACAGATGGACGGGGTTTTTTGCAGATACCAGACTCGAACTTTGAAACGGAAATCACGGTCGGTGAGCGCGCCTACCGGACAAATATCGACTACGTTGGCCGACAGCGGATTATCCAGGATGGCTCCCGGGAACAAATCAATGGTCGAGTGATCGCTGCGATTGACGACCGTCAGCTCGTCGGTTTGGGTGATCTCCTGGCAAAAACGCACGCAGCGCGTGCATTTGATGCAGCGCTCGCCGTCGAAAACGACATTCGGTCCGAAGATCGTTCGCTTGCGATCGTGCATTTTTCCAACTTCAAAGCGGCTCTCCTGGCGATCGTGCTGCATGTAATAGTCTTGCAGCCAGCATTCACCCGCCTGATCGCAGATCGGGCAGTCCACCGGATGATTGATCAGGAGAAACTCGAGCACGGCTTTTCGCACCGCCAGGACTTTGGCGCTCTCGGTCAAAATGCCCATGCCCTCCGCGACTTGCGTGTTGCAGGCAATCTGCAGCTTGGGCATTTTTTCGATTTCGACCAAACACATGCGGCAATTGCCCGCGATGGACAGTTTCGGATGATAGCAATAGTGCGGAATCGCCACGCCCACTTCCGCCGCCGCCTGAATGACAGTCTTACCCTTGGTCGTGACGACTTCTTTACCGTCGATGGTGATCTTGACCGGATCCATGATCAAAAACTGGAGTATTGGAGTGATGGAGTGTTGGAGTATTGCTCCCCACCCATCATTCCATTACTCCAACAATCCATTGCTCCATTCTTAATGTCCAACCGTGCATCTCTGCTCCGTGATGTGCGCCTCGAACTCGTCGCGATATTTCTTGATGAAGGCGGCCGCCGGCATCGCCGCCGCGTCGCCAAACGGGCAGATGGTATTGCCCATGATGTTGCCGCTGATATTCAAGATCAAATCAAGATCTCCCTTGTCTCCCTCGCCGTGTTCGATGCGGTGAAAGACTTTTTCCATCCAGTGACAACCCTCGCGGCACGGACTGCACTGGCCGCAGGATTCATGGGCGTAAAAACGCGCGATGTTCCACGCCGCCCGCACCATGCAGGTGGTTTCGTCCATGACGATGACGCCGCCCGATCCGAGCAAACTGCCCGCGGCCTGCACCGATTCGTAATCCAAATTGACCTTCTCGATTTCCTCCGGGCGCAACACCGGCATCGAGCCGCCGCCGGGAATCACGCCTTTGAGTTTTTTGCCGTTGGGCACGCCGCCGCAATCGTCCTCGATAAATTTCTTGAACGGATAGCCCATCTCAAGCTCGTAGACGCCCGGACGAGCGATATGGCCGCTGACGCTGAAGAGTTTAGTACCCTTGCTCTTCTCCGTGCCTAGCGCAGCGTAGGCCGCCGGCCCGCGCTCGAGAATCCACGGCAACGCGGCGAGTGTTTCCACGTTGTTGACCACGGTGGGGCAGCCGAATAAACCGTGCGTCGCCGGAAATGGCGGCTTCACCTTCGGCCAGCCGCGCCCGCCTTCGAGCGACGAGAGCAAAGCCGTTTCCTCGCCGCAGATATACGCGCCGGCGCCCTGGTGCACGATCACATCCAAATCGTAGCCCGAGCCGGAAATATTTTTACCGACATAGCCGGCCTGATAAACTTCCTCGACGGCGCGCTCCAATCGCTTTGTGCCAAATGCGAGCTCGCCGCGAATATAGATGAACGCGGTGTGTGATTGAATCGCGTAAGCCGCGATCAACGTTCCCTCGATTATCGCGTGCGGGTCTTCCTCGATCAGCAAGCGGTCTTTAAACGTCCCGGGCTCGCTCTCGTCGGCGTTGCAAACGAGATATTTGGGTTTCGGATTATCTTTCGGCACGAAGCTCCACTTCATGCCCGTGGGAAAACCGGCGCCGCCCCGGCCGCGCAGTCCCGAAGTTTTTACTGCTTCGATGACTTGCTCGGGCTTCATGCCGCCAACGACTTTCTGCCACGACGCATAACCGCCGCGCGACTTGTAAGTCGCCAGCGTGTGCGATTCGGCAATCCCGACATTTCGGAGCAGAAGTTTTTCCATCTTATTGTTGAGTGTCCAACTTGTTCGGGGCTCGAACCTCTTCGCAGAGTTTATCCTGAGCCCAGCCGAAGGGCTTGGAATCACGCCAGTGAGGGTGTTGTCCTTTTTGCTACGTCAATGAACGAAGAATCTCGTCAATCTTTTCCTCTGTTAAGCTTTCGTAATAGTCGTCATTAATCTGCATCATCGGCGCGGTGCCGCAGGAGGCGAGACATTCGACTTCGCTCAAGGTAAACCGACGGTCCGGAGTCGTTTGCCCGGGCTCGATGCCGAGCTTTTGTTTGATCAACGCCGTAACCCTCTCGGAGCCGCGCAGCGCGCAAGAGAGCGTGCGACAAACTTGAATATGATGCCGTCCGATCGGCTTCATGTTGAACATGGTGTAGAAACTCACCACTCCGTAGACGCGCGCGGGTGTCTGGCCCATCAGTTTGGCGACATAATCGATCGCTTCGGGCCCAATATGGCCGAACTCCTGCTGCGCCAGATAAAGCACCGGCAGCATCGCCGCCTCCTTTTTCGGATAGCGCGCGATGATATCGTTGAACTTTTCCAGTGCCGGCGGTGAAAACTCTACTGCCATATCTTCAACGATCGCACTCGCCGCCGATCATATTCACCATGCCGAAAGTCGGCACGATGTCGGCAACCATGTAGCCCCGGATCATTTCATGAAATGCGCCCATGGCGATAAAGCAGGGCGGGCGCACGCGCACGCGGTAGGGCCGGCCGCTACCGTCGCTGACGATATAAAACCCCAACTCGCCATTGCCCCCTTCCACCGCGGAATAGGTTTCGCCCGGCGGCACTTTGACGCCTTCCATGATGATCTTGAAATGATGCATCAATCCTTCGATGCTGCCGTAAACTTTCTCTTTTTCCGGCAGGACAAAACGTGGATCGTCGATCCAAACCGGACCCACCGGTAGTTTCCGCAGCGCCTGTTCAACGATGCGCATACTCTGTTCGAGCTCCGCGAGGCGGCAGACGAAGCGGTCGTGGTTGTCGCCCTTGGAGCCCACCGGCACTTCGAAATCCATTTGATCGTAGACCAAGTAGGGGAAATCCTTGCGCACATCGTAGCTCACGCCGGTGGCGCGCAAAATCGGCCCGGTCAAGGAGTAATTCAACGCGGTTTCTTGCGAAATCACGCCGACGTCCGACATGCGGTCGAGAAAGATCCGGTTGCGCGATAGCAAGCGATCGCAATCTTCGAGCAGCCGGCGAATTGTTTTGAAGCTTTGCGTCACCCGTTCGGCAAAATCGGGTTGCAGATCATGTTTCACGCCGCCGACTCGCACATAGGTTACGGTCAACCGGGCTCCGGTCAGAGCTTCGATGATTCGGGTGATCAACTCACGCGCTTCGATCATGTAAAAACCCACCGTGATCGCCCCCAGCTCCGAAGCCGCCATGCCGCAGCAGGTCAAATGATCGAATATCCTCGCCAGCTCGCTGATGATCACGCGAATATACTGGCAGCGCGGCGGTGTTTCGGCGCCGATGAGCTTTTCGACGGCCAGAGCGTAACCGACGTTATTGATCAACGACGAGGCGTAATTCAGCCGGTCGGTATACGGAATCACCTGGGTCCAGGTGGCTTGCTCGCAGCTCTTGTCGAAGCCGCGGTGGAGAAATCCGACCTCGACGTCGCAATTTAAAACCTTCTCGCCCTCGAGCTTGAGATTGAATTTGATCGTGCCATGGGTTGCCGGATGGGACGGTCCCATCTGCAGTTCCATGAAATCGTGCGGCAGCTCTGGCCCTTCAGCTTTCATATTCTGGCAGTCAGCGGTTAAGTCTTACTTCCCAACGTTTTTTGCAAACGCAACAATTTGTTGTGCGAGCGCTCGTCGACAAAGGTTCCCTCCACGACACGCTCAGGAACTCGCGGTTGAACCTGGTTTACCGGATAATCTTTCCGCAGTGGAAATCCCTCGAACTCGTCATACAGCAGAATACGCCGTAAATCCGGATGATCGATGAAGCGGATGCCGAAAAGATCCCAGACTTCGCGCTCGAGAAAGTTGGCGCCTCGCCAGAGCGGCGTCAGCGACTCGACGGCCGGATCATTTTCCGGCACCGGCACGCGCACGCGCAGGCGCTTGCGGCGCACGCGTGAGAGAATTTGATAGACCACTTCGAAGCGCGGCTCTTTCTTGCGCCAATAATCGACGGCAGTAATGTCCGAAAGAAAGTCGTAGTGGAGCTGGTTATCTTCTTTGAGGATGCGAAAACTCTCGCGCAGGCTCCCACGATCCAGGATCAAGACATCGTCGCCTTGGGACTCGAAAACTTCGAGCACCTTGGAACCCAGCCGCTCCCGGATGTAGGAAAGTTGAAGGCCCGTCTCAGACATTTCAAATCAATCCCAGTCGAGGGCCCCTTTTTTCCATACATAAACGTAACCGATCGTTAAGATCCCGAGGAAAATCCCCATCTGCACCAAACCAAACACGCCCAACTGGCGAAAATAGATCGCCCATGGGTATAAAAATACGACCTCCAGATCGAAAATCAAAAACAGCATGGCAATCAGATAGAAGCGCACCGAAAATCGCCCGCGCGCATCGCCTCTGGGCGGATTACCGGATTCGAACGGCTGGGCTTTGGCAGGATTGGTCGACTTGGGGCCGACGTTGCTCGCGATAAACAACAATGCGAGCACCACCACCGCGGCGATCGCGAAAGTCACGAGCAGAGGAAAATAAGGATGGTCCATCAGCCCAAGCGCTTAAAAAAAAACCATACCCATCGATTAGAAAAGGTATGGTGTAGGTTCAAGTCAAATCTTCAAGATTGTTAATATTTTTCTATGAAAAAAGAGCAGCGATGTCAAGGTAACGAGCCCCCTGTAAAGCATTGGCGAGCAGCGCCCGAGTGGACATTGACGGTTTGCCAAAGTCGGTGCTAATCGTGTGAACGTCTTGACCAAGCGGATCGGATCAAATTAGCGTTTACGCCGGATGCCACCGAAAGAGAAACGAGAATCAAGGAGTTCCTATGATTTATCAAGCTGAGAAGGGTGATTTCACGATTGCGCTGGCCGGTGACACCATGCTCACACGGAAGCTCATCCCGTTCGGGGAAGAGCGATTTCTGGCGTTGCGCGAAGTTCTCCGTGGCGCCGATGCCGTCTTCGCCAACCTCGAAGGCACGGTCCACACCTGGGACGAAGGCACGCCGGGAATTACCCAAGGTACTTTCATGACCACGGATCCCAAGTTGCTCGATGACCTGAAATGGCTCGGCGTCAACCTGGTCTCGTGCGCCAACAATCATGCCTTTGACTACGGCGAAGAAGGAGTGTTGGCGAACCTCAAGCATCTCGATCAGGCCGGCATGGCTCACGCTGGCACCGGACGCAATCTCGCCGAGGCGCGCGCGCCGGCCTACCTCGACACCCCCAATGGGCGGGTCGCCTTGGTGGCGGCGACCGCGACATTCAGACCGTGGAATCAAGCCGGTGAGCAGCGCCCCGATCTGCGCGGCCGCCCGGGAATCAATCCGCTGGGCTTTCAATCCACCTACGGCGTCGATGCTCCGGCCTTCGAGCAGCTTAAACGCATCAGCCGCGAGCTCGGTTTCGAGAAAACCCATGAACGGGCGCGCAAGCATTTCTACAGTGACAAAGAAATTCCCGACGCAAAATCTGCTGAATTGAGCTTGTTAGGCAATCGCTACGCGCTCGGCGAGGGCTTTACTATCGCGACCCAAGCGAGCGAGCGCGACCTGCAAGACAATTTACGGTGGATTCGCGAAGCACGGCGCCAGGCGGACTGGTTGGTAGTCAGCACTCACTGCCACGAGTTCGGCGGGGAGAGCTTGCGCACGGCCGGCAGCCGCGCGGAACTTGAAGAAACGGCCGACTTCGTCACCCGCTTCGCGCACCAGGCGATCGACGAAGGCGCCGATGTATTCGTCGGCCATGGGTCGCACTTTCCCATGGGTATTGAAATTTACCGCGGCAAACCGATTTTCTACAGCGTCGGCAATTTCATTTTTCAAAACGAGACCGTCGGCTTTTTCCCCGCCGACGCCTACGAACGATTCGATCTCGACCTCAAAGCGACGCCGTCCGATTTTCTCGACGCCAGAACGGCGGGCGGTAAAAAGGGCCATCCCGCCGATCCCGCCTATTGGGAAAACATGTTCGCCGTCTGCGAGTTCAGCGGGGGCAAGCTCAACGGAATAAAGATCCATCCGATTGACCAAGGTTTCGGCCGGCCCCGGCCGCAACGCGGCCGGCCCGTGCTCGCCGATGGCGAGGTAGCGAATCGTGTGCTCGACCGCGTCACTCGCCTGTCCAAGCGCTACGGCACCAAAGTCGCCGTGCGAAATGGCGTCGGGATGATTGAGCTTTGAATAAGCTACTCTTAGAAAGCTTCGAGGCATCAGAAGAACATGATGAGAATCATCCTCAGGGCGTCACCCCCGAATGTTTTTATCGGGGGTCCAGCTCCGGATTCTCCTGTGGTGAGCCCGGTCGAATCACCGCTTAAAGCATGCGGGAATGACAGTCTTCGAAATAGAATTTATTTTAATCAGCAAGCTGCGCGGAATTAGACTCGCATAAATCAAAATCTATGACTCGGACAGTATTTCCTTTATCCGTTTGATAATCTCGGGCGGCTGAGTGACCGTATCGATCAACTTTTTTTGCAGCTGCTCACCGCTGAGATAAGTCCTGCCGTCCCAGTCCAGAAGTTTTTTCGCTTCGGCGGCAAACTCCGCATCCTTCAACATGCTCTCAAAGCCATTACGGAGAATTTGCACGCGCTCTTTTGGCGCGGCTGGCGGGGCCGCGAATGGTCGGTCGAATTCGGTGTAGGCGAGCATGACGTTCATCAGTGTTAGATAAGGTTTCGCGTCCGGCCCTGCGAGCTCAGGGACAGTCGGCACGGGTGGCAGCAGCGGACTCTTTTCCGGTCCCTGTTGAACGACGAACGTAACGTAATTGTCTTTCACCCAGCCGCTCCACGGCGCGCGGATCACCGTGATGTCGGACGTCGCCCGGCAATCGATTTCCCCTCGCTCCAGTCCCAAGTCGGTGTCCCGGCCGGATTTAAAACCGGTAACGTTCTTTATTTTTAGATCGAGAATCTTTTCCATCAAATTGGCGAACACGTAGCTGATACTGCCCGTCCCCGATTGACCGAATCTCGGCGGGGTTTTCGCCGCGCGGATGGCCGCGATCGATTTGTATTCCGTGTCCGACCGGCAGGCGGCCATCATGGGCGATTTGTTGAAGCTGCCGATCCAACTGAGTTTGCGGAAGTCGGTTTTCACCTCCGGGCGGGCAACCATTTGCTCGATGTAATTGGCGCGGCTAATGGCGGCGATCGTCAGTCCATCCGGTTTGGCGACGTTGTAGAGGTGGTTGGCCGCGACAACCCCGCCTGCTCCGGGCATGTTTTGCACGACGATGCCGGGATTGCCCGGCATGTGCTTGCCCAAGTAGCGCCCGACAAGACGCGCGCTGATATCGGTCGTCGCACCAGGACCGCTGGCGACGAGAAGTTGAATCGTTTTGCCTTCGTAGAAGGGTTTGTTTCCTTGCCCGTTAGCGTTCGGCTTCGAGCCGATCAAGAGCAGAAGGAATGCAAAGACAAACGTAGCGTTGAGTTTCAATTGACCGCTCCAGTTATAACGAACCATCATAGCACCCCCTCACTACGAGTCGGCCGGAATTTCTGAATCGACCAAGAAAGCCTGCATTTTCTGCAAGCCCTGCAGGAGAAGCCATCAGAGTCGTGCCTTCTCCCGTCCCGACGATTGGCACGACGCTTCAAAAGCTAAATTGCCTTCTACTCGAGTGCAACTGCGAAAACTAAACGAGCCTATCCCTTTTTTCCTTCCTCAATGAATTTGTTTCTCCCCATGGAGAGCCTGGGCGGCGGCATATTCTTGGGAGAGGTCAAAGCCGATGTCCATTTCCGGAGCAAAGGATTTGAAGGCCACGTATATGGGAAAGAGCAGGTGAAGTGCACTGAACTTTCCCGGCAGGCTCTTGAGTTCATATTGTTGAGCCGGATCGTTAGGATCCAAGCCGGCTCGTCCTTTTATTGCGATCTCGACATAATCACGCGCTCGTTCGTCCGCGACCATGAAAAACGACCGGACGAAATCGCGGTAGTCGTCGAGGACGGCGGCGTGAAGGTCGAAGACGCTCATGATTTGCACTCGACAAGAAGTTGTTGGACGAAGCCGACAGCATCTGCTTGTGTGGCGGCGTCCGGTTGTCCGAAAAGAAACTCCGCAACACGTCTCGGCCCAGTGGAGTCGGCGTCTTTGAAATTGCTGCGCAGACATTCCATGGCCTTCTGCGCGCTGCTATCCGATAGCAACGCTCGCAACTCGGCTGCCACGTCCGCCACGCCACGCCCGTAATTTCGCAGCAAATAAAACAAATCGTAAGCATCTTTGTTCTCTCCGCGAATGTGGAACGCCAGCGCCTTCAGCACCACGAACGCGCCCGCCCCGCAAACGCAGATTTCACGCTCGGCGGTTTCGCCCACGATGGTCTTACCGCTCAACGTGACCTTGCGATTGTTTTTGAACGCGAGATGCAAGCCGGGCGCGATGATGGCGGCCCAATCTTTCGTGAGGTCAAATAATCGCCCGGCCTGCGCTTCGCTGCCATTCTCCGGCTCGATCAGAAAATCCACTGTCACGGGCGGATCGCTGATGCGCCACCGTTGCCGCGTCGTTTTACCTTCGTCATTCTTGTCTGGCGTGAATTTGGCGTTTCGCAACCGCTCGGCCACTTCCTGATACCACGCCTCGCCGACCAGCGCGAAGGCCAGACCCAAATCCAGATCCATCGTGCCGACGTGTGGAGTGATGTTCTCCGGTAAATTCTCCTGGTCAATCAGCAGCGATGGCACAAGCCCACCCACAACCACCAGTTCCGGCATCAAATCGCCCAGCTTCGTCGCCAGATACAGGCAAGTGGCTTTGACCCGCACGACCTGATCGGACGGGTAGCCGGTGGCGGTGTTTGGTTTTTCAGCCATGGCTGTTCAAAAATTTCCGGCGCAACTGTTCCGCCGCTTCCGCCGATCGTTCGGGATGACTTTTCAAATCCAGATATGCCTGCACCGGATGCACGCAGCGGATGCCTTCGCGCTCCGCTGCGCCGTGGAACACCCCTTCGTCATTCGGCACGACGAGCCACACATTTTCACCGCGCGATTCCTCGCGAAAACCCATCGCCTGCTGCGCCTCAGCGGACGGCAGTTGTGCCACGTAAAAAACCACGAGCCGAAAACCGGAGAATTGGTTCAGCAGCCACGCCCCCGCCAGTCCCGTCGCAGCGTGCTCGGTCTTCTCTCTTTTCAGTTGTTCGGCCAACCGCTGCATCACCTCGTCACTTGACCGGGCAGCAATATGGCCACGCACTATATGGTGTTTGGCAAAATCATAAGCTTCGCGCCAGGCATCTCGCATGACATTGAAATTGGCAACCTTCACTGCGCCGCCCTCTTCACGTGCCACAAGTTGTTGTGCTTCCAGTTCCCGGACAACGCGGCTGGTCAAACCCTTGTCCAAACCAGTCGAGTTCGCCAATTGTTGCTGGCTGAAACTTTGTCGCGGATGAATCAGCAGCCAGCGCGCTATGCGCGCGCTCTTTGGCGCAAACACCGTCGAAGGTCGGCCGGGACGGGTGAACTGGTTCGGTCTGCCTTCCACATGAACGTGCAAGCCGGGCGCTTCCAAATGAGCATTACCGGACAAATCCAGCCAGTTCACGCCGGCCTCGGCACAAAGCCGCTGCCCAACTTCCCCCATGTAAGGCACGGCCACCAACGGAATCACCTTCTTACCCAATGACGGTGCTTGTTCCTGCACCACACTTATGGCGGCAAGAACGTCGGCGGCGTTTGCCCGGCTTTTGTATTCCACCACGAATTTGTGCGCACCGGCAGCGATCACCAAATCGGCCCGGGACGGTTTCGCGCCCGGACTCGCCTTGGCTTGGGTACATACGTTGCCTTCCTTCAGGCCCGTGACAGCGGCCAGCCGTTTCGGAATCTGTTGGAGAGCTTGTCTTTCTGACAACTGGTTCACGTTGACTTAATACCTCAAGTTGAGCACGTGGTCAACTAATGTAATTTAGTCAACCGCCTCCACCTCGCTGCGTTCTACTGCCTTCGGCCAGCCCATTCCACGCCTCCACCAGCAGGCGCCCTAGTAAGCCAAATCATCACGACGAGGGTCAAGTAAAACGGCCACACAGAAAACGACCGTAAGCACTTTCCAAATGTCTTCAGCAACGAACCGCTCGGTGTCACGCAGTGAACGTCGCACGGTTCGACCTTACCCGCATGTAACTTTTCAATGAAGCAGTTGTATGACTTACGGAAGCATCGCTCGAGCGCAAGATAGTAGGTGTCCAGGATAAGAAATAGGGCAGTGGGATCGCGTGATCTTCTCTTCGATAAGCGTGCCGATTTTTTGCTTCATCTGCTTGATCCTCTGACCGAGCAGTGACCAAGGGCAGTATCTCGAACCGGCTGGAAATATCAAAAACCGGGCTACAGCCCCTGCGCCGCCGCGTTTCGTCCAGCTAACCGCGAAAACACCACGTTGCGTGTTTGGCCGGTGCAAGATGGATAATTATGGAAAAACAATCCGACGATGTCGCCCGAGGCGAACAGGCCGCGGATCGGATGGTTGGAAGTATTGAGCACCTGCGCCTGGGTGTTGATCTGCAGGCCACCGAACGTGAACGTGACGCCGCCGGTGACGGCGTAGGCCCAATAGGGCGGCTTGTCGATGGTATCGGCCCAGTGGGATTTCTTCGGCGTAATGCCTTCAGTGCACCGGCCGTCCAACTTTGTCGCGTCGAACGGAATATCTTTGCGCACCGCGTTATTGAATTCACGAATGGTGTGATTCAACACGGCCGGCTCGATGCTGATCTTTTTCGCCAGCTCATCGATCGTATTGGCTTCGATCGGATGGGAGAACTCGTAGTAGCGTTTGTTGAGCAGCGAAGTCGCCTTCTGATCATAGATCTGATACGCGACGGCGCCCGGCTGGCCGAGCACCGCCCAACCCGTTTTGGCGTAGGTGTAAGAATGACGCGCCTCTCCTTCATCGAAGAAGCGTTGACCCAAAGAATTTACGGTAATCCCGTAGGTGTAGCCGTAGCGATTCGCCTTGTTGCTGATCTCGACGTCCGGAAAAGTCGCGTCGATGGGCGTTGCGTGCGCGCCCTGCCAGTGGCCGGCGGTCTTCGCGCCGAGACCGATCGCCATCATGAGAACTTCGCCCGTGTCATGCTTGCTGCCGCGCACTTTCATCAGATCGGCATTGGGGCCGAGATAGCGCGCGCGCATTTCGGCGCTGGCCTGGAAGCCGCCGGCGCAAAGAATCAATGAGCTTGCCCGGATCTCGTACTCCTCGCTGGGATCCGACACGCGCACCCCTTCGATGCGCCGGTCGTTGCCGAGCAACGCCGCGACCTTCGACTCATAGCGCAGCTCGATACCGATCTTGGTCGCGATCGCGCGCCACTGCATGAGCTGATCGAGACCGCCGCCGACTCCGCCGGTGGGGTGAATCACCATGCCGGGCTCAAAATAGTAGCGGCCGTCGATGATCACATGACTATCGATATCCCATTTGATGCCGACTTCGCGCATCCAGTGAATCGCCGCGGTCGACTGCGTCACCAGAACTTCGGATAATTCTTTGTTAATCCGCCCCCGCGTAACCCGCTGCAAATCGCCGTGAAACTGTTCCGCGGTGTAGGGAGGGATGTGCAGTTTGGCAAAGGTCGCGTCGTCCAAGTCCGGCAAAAACCGGCGAATCTCCTCCGGGCCGGAAAATACCCAGCGAAAACCGGTATGCGAAAATCGCGCGTTGCCGCCGAACTCCGGCTCCGGCGCCTTTTCGAGCATGACGACTTTCGGCGCGCCCGCTTGTTTCGCCGCGACGGCCGCCTCAAACGCGGCACTGCCGCCGCCAACCACGACCACAGGAATGTTTTCAGTTCTCACAGTTCACAATCTCCGGACTTCGATGAGAGTTATAATAGCGAGTGAAGTATCAATTCTTTTTATACAAGCTCTCGATAAACCCGGAACTTTCGAGCTTGTTCATGAATGAGTAGTCGATAAGAGTGTCGACCCGTACTTCGGCGATCTTTGGGTTGAGCTGGGTCAAGAGCTTTTGCAGCCGTCTCATTCCTTCTAGGCTGATGCGCGGCGCGCGCTCATAGTTGTTGATCACGGCGTGATACGACTCCTCGACATCGGCCGGATTGCTCAAGCGCAGATTCGATGCCAGCAACCGGCTCACGAGTTCCTTGTTCGCGGGATCGCCGATCAATGCGATCGCCTCGATAGTGGCTTTCAAATAGCCTTCGATCACCTGAGACTTTATCGTTGCCGTACGCCGCGTCGTCACCAGCATGTTCTGCGGCAGCGTCACGCCGGCAGACTTTAGGTTGTAAAGCAAGGTGTAACCCTTGTTGGCGTAGAGATCACCCATCGCGCCTCTGAGCGTGGTCGCGTCCACGCTGCCGCTTTCGAGCGCCAAGCGCCGATTCATTTCCGTCCCCGGTATCGTCAGAAAGGTAATCTTGGATTGAATCGGATCGATGCTAAGGCCCTGGAGCGACAACATGGATACCAGATGCGAGGTCGATCCTGGACCGCTGACCGCGATCCGCTTGCCGCGAAGATCTTCCGGCTTCTTGATTTCGGGTCGTGTGTTAAGGCGGAAGTCTAGTTTCTGATTGAAGTTGGCAACGCCGATCAGCTCCGCGCCGCTGAGACCAGCATTGACAAGATGTCCGGGACCAATAATCGCGGCGTCGATCTCACCCGCAAGCAAAGCGGCGACCGCCAAGGGATTGCGCGGCATGAGAATGAACTGCATATCAACGCCATATTTTTTGAACAGGCCGCGCTCCCGCGCGACCCAGACATGGGTCATGCTCTCACTCGTGACGCTGGAAGATAGATACGACTTGACTTGGGCGAGACTGCTCTGTGGCGCGATTGGAACAAACAACAAAGCGAAAATGGAAAAGTGAACGATCGGCAAGCCGAGAGAAGATTTTACGAATTGCCAGATCGTCACGCAATGACCTCGCCTGGGACGGTTTACCGTGCGTCGGGTTTCAATTTTGTAGAAGGGACGGCGGCGGCCGTCCCTTCTGATTCGATTAACAGCGGCGTGCGTTTGTCTGTGCTAGTTTTCTTTTTTCTCCCCCAGCGGCACGACGTTCTCGAAGCCATGCTCGGAGATGTCGAAATAATTACCATCGGGATCGGAACCGCGGGTCTCGGCATAGGGCCGACCGTTGGGCCGCGGTTTGGGTAATTTATTGGGATTGATCTTTTTCAAACGCTCGACGATCTTCTCGCCGCTCTCTACTTCGAAGCCGAAGTGATAAAGGCCGTTGGGCGCCTGCTGCTCGTGGTTCGGCAGAATGGCGAGATTGAAATAGCCGTCGGTGAGAAAGATCGCGCCGCCCTCGTTTTTGTCCTTGTGCAAAATCTGCATTTCAAAAACGTCCATATAAAACGTCGCGAGCTTTCCGGTATCTTCGGTGCGGATCGCCAGATGGCGGATTTTAGGCATAAAGGCCTCCCTGTGAAGTTTTCATCATTTCACCCTTAGTCCCCCAAGACGGGAGTTGTCAAGTTAGCGATGATCAGGGCGCGATTGAGATAGGTTGTGCGAATCGCGCCGCCCAGAGATTAATGCAACTCTAATTCGATTTGATCGCGGTCCACAATCAGCGGCAACATGGCGTCTCGAATAACTCTTTCGCTCACCTCGCCGAATTTTTCCTTGAAACGATCCAGCGGCACCACGGCCTTGGCCATGGCGCGATGGCCACCCGCGCTGCCGATGTCGTCGTAAAGCTTCTTCATGATTTCGCCGGCGCTTTTGACGTAGCCGACGTTGCGAACGGAAATGACCACGCGATCCTGCACCAAGCCCGACACGACGCTCCAGTCGACGCCCTCGATCTGCAAACAAAACTCCGCCATCTGGGGGATCACATCTTCGCGTTTGATCTCGCCCAAGTGGATCACCGCGACGCTGTTGTCGATTTGCAGGCGGCTTAACGCCCGCCCCATCGCTTCGAGCTCTTCTCGCGGCAGGGCCGGCCGCTCGATCCGGGCAATCATCGCTTTGTTGGCCAGCGGATAGAGGAAATTGAAGGCGCTCAAATCAGCCTGGTTGCTGCCGCGCTCAAGAAACAGGGTATCGGTCTTGATACCGTAAACCAGCGCCGTCGCCAGACGCTGCGACGGTTCCATTCCCGCCGCGCGCAGATATTCCGTAAAGATCGTCGAGGTCGCACCGTAAGCCGTGCGCAGGTCGGCGAACCTGGCTTTGAATGAAGTACGCTTCGGGTGATGGTCGACGACCAGATCGACTCTCCCCAGGGTCGCGCCGAAGTACGGTGGCTGGACGTCGACCAATGCCAATCGGGCGCCGCCCTTGTGGAGATCGTTATAGGAAATTCTGTCGATTTGGATCTCCAGCAAGCGAATCATGGCGAGGTTTTCCGGCCGCGTAATGCCGCCAAAAGTAACAATCGGGGTCGTGGCCCGATTTCGTCCGAGCAGTTCGCGCAGTGCCAATGCGCTGCCGATGGCGTCCGGGTCCGGATCGTGCTGCAGCAAGATGTGGATCTTTTTGCCGTCTTCGAAAAGCGAGCGGACGCGCTCGACTTTCTTTATATTCAACGTGTCAAGGAGTTGCGCGGCGCAAAATTCTTGGAAGATGTCGGCCAACTGCAAATGACGCAGCAACGGATCGACGGATTCCTTCCGGCCGTTGTTACCCGAGGTCAGGGAAACGATCGAAACTCTTTTGTCCAAGTTTCGCAGCAGCCGGCACACCCGATCCTGAATTTCGGCATCACGGATAAAGACAATGGCCTGGTCGATGTGGTGCAGTTTGAGTTTTTTATAGGTTTCCTCTTTGAGAAGGTCACCCTGGCGGGCTTTGCCGCCTTGGCGTTTGATCGAGCGGGCGACTGCCTCCCCCGGAACCAAATAGCGTACCTCGCCCTGTTCCATGGCGACGTTGCGCATGAATTGAAATAACAGATCGTCCTCGCAGATGGCTAAGTATTGCATACACGTGCCCCAAGCGAGGCTCTAGCGCGAAAGTTTTTGCGAGATGGAATTGGCGGACAGGTCTCTGATGAGCACGCGCGGGAGTCTAGCACCTGGGTGCCGGCATTGCCAGCGACAATTTAGACCCGCGGATGTAATAAATTTTGTATATTAACGATCTGGCGGCGAGGCTCGGGGTCCGCCGGGCTGTGTGTTGCGCTATTTCTTTGCGATGATTAGCGTGGTCCCGGGCAACGTCTTCGGAATATCCCGATGCGTGTCGATCGCGCTGAAGCCCGCCTTTTTTAGCCAGTCGGAATACTCTGACAGCGTCCAGCACTCGCCTTCCGGCGTATGCGTCAGGGTATAGACCGAGAAGCGTAACGCGAAAGTCGGTTCCGTGCGCTCCTCGTTGGGCACGAAGTCATTGACGACGAAAACCCCTCCAGGTTTTAACGCCGAGTAGGCTTTTCGGAATAACTGTTGATTGCCGGCCGGCGATTCGAAGCGACAAAAATTGCTGGCGAGGACCAAATCGTAATGCTCCGCTTCGATGTTGGCGCTGTGGTGCTCGCCGTCGATGAAGCGAATTCTTCCCTCCAGGCCGCGCTCCTTATTCAATTTTTTCGCCACCGCGTTGACGTTCGGCCAATCGAGTTGCGTGACCTGCGCCGAGGGGTCGCGCGCCAAGATGGTCATGCCGAAAATGCTCGAGCCGCCGGCGATGTCCAGAACCTTGATGCCCTTGCGCTCGCTGCCGATCTTGAGCACATCGCAGAGCGCCTTGGCCGCCGGCTCGGCGATCACGATGATGCCGAGAACGAGCTTCTCCCAGACCTGCAACTCGGCGCCGGTGTCCATGCGGCTCAGCGGTTTACCGGTCTTGAGCGACTCCTTCAGATGAGCCATGCCGTCCCAGAGCGCCAGCGCGACGTGGCGAAAGTCGCCGACGTACGACGGCTTCCCTTTCACTAAAAAAACGTCGGCCGTCGGCGTCAGGAAATATTTCCCATCGCGCTTTTCGATCAAACCGAGAGCGGGCAAGCTATCGAGCACGATGCGTGTCGCGCGAGCATCCGTGCCGGCCTGCCGGGCAATTTCCTCGGCAGTTTGAAATCCCTTCCGAATCAACGTGAAAAAGTCGTACTCGAGGGACGCGTCGAGAATCTGGCTGTTGGCGAAGTCGCCCAAAATCCGCATCAGCGGACGGGGCGAGAGTTCTTGGTTTTCGCTCGAGTCGGACATGGTTAAACTTTGTAAAGCCCTTCTTTTTTTACGTATTGATAGACTCCCTCGAAGAACCAGGCAAAATACGCCGTGCCCATGCGCAGGCAATACTCCAAATTGAAACCGGGCCGGGTGTCGGCCTTTCCCTCTTCGAGCATTTTCTTCAATACCATCCAATCCAGGTCGGCATGCGCCATGACGCCGTCGTGCTCTTCGAGATCGGCCTGGGCGTGGACGCGAAAATAAACGATCTTCTCCTCCGGAAAGTTATAAACCTTGCGCAGCGCGCCGCCGAAAAACCTCGCCCAGTAGCCCACCGCTTCTTCGACGCAGAAGGAGGCCCACCACTCGACCATCGTGCCTTCATAAAGCACGCCGCGGTAATACTCGAGAAAGGCGCGGCACTCGGCGAGCATTTCGTACTCGACCATCTCGTCGTCGGTGAGGCCAAAGTTGCGCCCTTGTTCGAGCACAATCTGAATATGTCCGGGCGGCTTCGGGTGAATCATTTCATCGGCCACGTGAGCGGCAAAATGTTTTTGCAGCTCCGGGTGGCGTTTGAAAAACGGCAAATGGCGCTGGTAGGCGACACCGTGAAAGTTATTGATCTCGGCGACAAAGCCATGCCAGTTCTGCCAGAACACTTGGATCGCTTCCATCGGCAGCGTGCCGTTGCCCATGTCGGTATGAAAACGGCCTTTGAGCAGCCATCGATCGGCGATATCGGCCAAATATTTCTTCAGATCGGCAATGACCGCGTCGGCCTCCTGCGGCGAAAGTTTTCTGCCGCTAAAATCTTGTCTTCCCAGACTCATAGTGCTCTCCTTGCTTTAGCCCTGCCAACAAACCTCTTCTCCGATTTCCTTCTACGCCGTTGAACCTTTGAACGCTTGAACTTTGAACGAATTTAAAGAAGCGCTCCGGGGTTTAAGATGTTGTTCGGATCGACGAGTTGTTTGATTTCTTTAATCACGTCGTAGAGACTGCCCAATCTTTGATATGGCAAGGGTCCTTTGGTGCTCAAAGT
>CAMLCX010000033.1 GCA_946478635.1 uncultured Pseudomonadota bacterium | reverse complement strand
ATCCCGCCCAATGTGCTGGCGCGGGCGAGCAAGGTCATTCGTTAGGCGCGAGCCGAAAATGTCGTGAGGGATATTCTATGAAAGTAGTCAGTCGTCAGTGGTCAGTAGTCGGCTTTGCCCTTTGCACCGTGCTCTTGGCGCTTGGCTCAGTCGCGCAGGCGCAGCAGGCCGACAAAACTTGGAAGATCGGCGTGCTGGTTTCCAGCACGGCCTCAATCTACGCTGCGCGCGATCAAGCGTTTCGCGAGGGGCTGGTCAAATTGGGTTACGAAGAAGGCAAGAACATCGCGCTTGTTTACAAATACGCCGAGGGAAAAACCGACCGTTTGCCGCAACTCGCCAAGGAACTGATCGCCGAGAAGCCCGATGTCATCGTCGTGGGTGGAACGGCGGTCGCTGTTGCCGCGAAAAAAGCCACCAGTACCATCCCCATCGTGGTCGCCGGCGCGGGCGATCTGGTTGAAGCCGGGTTGATCAAAAGTTTCATGTACCCCGGCGGCAACGTCACCGGCGTGGCGCGGATGTCCGCCGATTTTTTCGGCGACCGGCTAAAGCTCATAAAAGAAGTCTTGCCCAGGGCATCCCAGGTCACAGCTCTTTCCAATCCGAATAATCCGGGTCACGGCCGAAGTCTCAAAGACGCCGAATTGGGAGCGCGCTCGCTGGGCTTGAGTTTCCAGTCCGTCGCTGCCCGATCGGCCAATGAGTTGGATAGCGCGATCAGCGGCGCGGCGAAAGGTGGCGCCAGCGCTCTGTTCCTGATGACCGATGCTTTGTTCAATAGTCATCTCACACGCATCGCCCAACTCAACATCAAGCATCGCCTGCCATCGGTTTACGACCGCGCCGACTTTGTCGAGGCCGGCGGGCTACTGAGTAACGGCGTCAACTTGCCCGACCTGTCGCGGCGCGCTGCCGAGTATGTCCAGCAGATTCTCAAAGGGGCCAAGCCGGCCGATCTCACTCTCGTGCAACCGACGAAATTCGATCTGGCCGTCAATCTCAAAACCGCCCAGCAGATCGGCGTGACGGTTCCTCCCGAAGTGCTTCAGAGAGCGGTCAAGGTGATTCGATGAGAACAGGCATGAGGCACGAGGCAAGAGGCAACAGTAGGAGAAGCGGCGTTCTTTGCGTTACCCTTTTCGTCGTGCTCTTTGCGCTTTGCCCGTCCGCGCAGGCGCAGCAGCCGACGAAGAAAGTCCCCATAATTGGGGTTTTCCTGCCTGAATCGCCATCCGCTTATGCTTCCTACGTCGAGGCGTTTCGGCAAGGTCTGAGTGAGTTTGGTTATGTCGTGGGGCAAAACATTCTTATTGAATATCGCTACGCGGAGGGGAAGCGAGATCGCTTTCCGGAGCTTGCAGCCGAGTTAGTCCGGCTAAAAGTGGACGTGATTGTCGTAGTCGGGGGGACACTCGCGGCGTCGAAGCGCGCCACCAGCACGATTCCGATTGTCGTAGGCAGCGCCGGTGATCTTGTCGGGGCAGGGTACGCCGCCAGCTTAGCGAGACCAGGCGGAAACATCACCGGTTCGACCAACGTTGACTCGGACTTCAGCGCAAAGCGTTTAGAGCTTCTCAAAGAAGCGTTTCCCAAGCTTTCCCGCGTAGCTGTCTTTTCTCACGAAGGGAATCAAGGAGATCAGGACGAATTGAGAGAGACGCGAACTGCGGCGCAGCCTTTGGGAGTGCGGATTCAATCCCAAGACATAAGAGACCCCAGCCAGTTTCAGGACGCCTTTAGCACGATCATCAAGGAGCGCGTCGAAGCACTGATCATCACGAACAATAGCTTCAACTTTTCCCATCGAGCACAGTTCTTCGAGTTTGCCGCGAAGAACCGGCTTCCAACCATGTGCGGACGAGCTGAGTTCGTCCAGTATGGTTGCCTCATTTCGTATGCCGCCAGTCGTCATGATTCCATGCGGCGCGCGGCGTACTTCGTAGATAAGATTCTCAAAGGGGCTAAGCCCGCGGACTTGCCCGTCCAGCAGCCTACGAAGTTTGAATTCGTCGTCAATCTGAAAACCGCCAAGCAGATCGGCGTCACGATTCCGCCCAATGTGCTGGCGCGGGCGGATAAGGTGATTCGATAGGCGTGAGCCGTGAAGCGGTAAGAATTGAGGATAGTTGCAATGGGGAGTACTTTGCAAAAGTTCTCCCGAGTCCTTCGAATCCGCTCGGGATAGACTCCGTCCAAGGGATCAGGACAGACTTGGATTGAGTACAGAATAGTGAAGAATACAATTGCAATAACCCACGCTCCATATTTGAAAGCGAGATCGAAGGCGGAGTTACGGCAAGGCAAGAGTATTTTTAAGGGCGCGCTCGACCTGGGCGAGGAGCGCCGGCGACAGAGTTCCCAACCGTTTGACCAGACGCCGTTTATCGACGGCTTTGATCTGTTCGGTCACGACCTTGGACGTAAACGTCAGACGCGCAACCCCCTTGGGTATGATCGTGTGACTGGGAGAAAGATGCGTCGTGTTCTTGGTCAGTGGGACGACAACCACGAGCTGGCTGAACTGATTGATGCTATCATTGGAGAGCACAATCACCGGCCGGGTCTTTTTGATCTCGACACCGATGGTGGGATCGAGATTTGCGACGACAACGTCACCCCGCTTTACGCCGAGCACTGGCTTCCTCCGCCTCCAAGATATCCCAGGCCTCTTGGTCGCTCAATTTCCAGTCGCTCAACAGCTCGCGTTCCTCTTTCGCCTCGCGGTCGGAGCGCCGGTTGTAGTACGCCGCGTAGTCGCGCTCCAGTTGCTTGCGCGCGACTGAATCAAGAAAGGCCGTCAGCATGCTCGTGATCACTCGGCTGCGCCGCGCTTTCGGAATAACGGCATTGGCCCGTTTCACCAACTCTCGGGGGAGTGAAACGCTTACGACTTCATATCGTCGTCGAGCCGCTGGCATGAGTTTACCTCGCAATTTCCATGGAAGATTTTTATTAACAATATTCTATAAAATTGAGGATCGCAAGCAAATAGGTGGGTGTGACAATTTCGCCGAACGTGCTGGCGAGAGCGGACAGGGTGATCAGATGAGAGTAGTCAGTCGTCAGTGGTCAGTAGTCAGCAAGGGCGTCTTCTGCTTCGCGCTTTGCGCCGCGCTCGTTGCGCTTTGCCCATCCGTCGAGGCACAGGCGACGGTCAAGATTCCTCGCGTCGGTTTCTTGCAACGGAGGGCTGCTCCTACGCCCGCGAATCCCGACGTCGACTTTCAGGCGCACGAGCTCTGGACTGCTTTTACCGAGATGAAACGAGAAAATGCTGATGGACTTATCCTGATTCAGAGCAGCTTCACCAACTTTCACCGAAAACAACTCGCCGGCCTTGGGGCCAAGAGCCGTTTGCCAATGATGTGTGAGAGTGCGAGATGGACCGAAGACGGCTGCGTCATATCGTACGGACCCGACCTACCTTATCAATATAGGCGCGCCGCATATTTTGTGGACAAGATTCTCAAAGGCGCCAAGCCGGCCGATCTCACTCTGGTGCAACCGACGAAATTCGATCTGGCCGTCAATCTCAAAACCGCCCAGCAGATCGGCGTGACGGTTCCCGCCGAAGTGCTTCAACGAGCGGTCAAGGTGATCAAATAAAAATGGAGTGATGGAGTAGTGGAGTTATGGAGTGTTGGGTCCGTGAGGAATGTGCTGGAGATAGAAGACTGGGCGATCAGATGACCGAACAGGATTGGGTCTCGGTGTCAGGTTTCAGAACAATACGGCGGGAAAAAGGAATGAAGAAAGCGTTTGTCGATTTTACGCTTATCGCTCTTCTCTTCGCGCTTGGCGCAACCGCGGAAGCGCAGCAGACGAGGAGACCTTTTCGCATAGGTTTCATAAGCCCCGCTTCTTCTTCCACCGCCGGCCCAAACCTCGAAGCACTACGACAAGGTTTGCACGATCTAGGCTACATTGACGGTAAAAACATCGTCATTGAGGCACGGTGGGCGGAGGGGTCGGCGGAACGCTTTCCGCAGCTCCTAGCCGAATTGATTGACCGCAAAGTTGAAGTGATCGTAGTCGGCGGAGCCACCGGTGCTCTCGCCGCAAAAAACGCTGCGGTTACCGTTCCCGTTGTCTTTGCAGCAGTGACCGATCCCCTTGGGTACGGCATCATCGCTAGCTTGGCTCAGCCGGGCGGAAACCTTACTGGCCTAGCACTGGCGGTCGGAGAGGGATTCAGCGGAAAATGGGTTGAGCTGCTCCACGAAACCGTCCCGAAAATCTCAAGATTCGCTGCCCTACGTAACCCAACTCACCCGATCTCCGACGTCTTTTTAAGGGAAACGCAGACGGCTGGCCGAGCGCTTGGCGTAAAGATTGATTACTTTGACGCGCGAGGTCCTGATGAGATCGCGACCGCACTTTCACGTCTAGAGAAGGACCGGTTGCCGGCGATCATGGTAACTCCTGATCCTCTTTTTTCGGCGCAACGCAGCCGTATCGTGGAATTCGTGACAAAACGCCATTTACCATCTATGTTTTTTTCGAGGGAATTTGTAGACGCTGGCGGCCTCCTATCCTATGGGCCCAGCTTTCCCGATTCGTATCGTCGAGCTGCGGTTTATGTGGATAAGATCCTTAAAGGCTCGAAGCCCGCCGATCTCCCCGTTGAACAGCCAACGAAGTTTGAGTTTGTCATCAATCTAAAAACCGCCAAGAAGATTGGCGTGACAATTCCGCCCAATGTGCTGGCGAGAGCGGACAAGGTGATTCGATGAAAGTAGTCAGGCGTCAGCGGTCAGGAGTCAGCCTTATCCTTTGCGCTTTGCTCCTTGTGCTTTGTTCTTCCGCTTGGGCGCAGCAGCCTGCGAAGGTTCCCCGGATAGGATATTTGTCAGGCAGTGGCGATGCCTCCAATCCGGGACCTCTGGTCGAGTTTTTCCGGCAAGGGCTGCGGGATCGTGGCCATGTCGAGGGGAAAACCATCCTGGTCGAGTATCGCTACGCTGAGGGACAGCGGGACCGGGTTCCAGACCTCGTGGCCGAGCTCGTGCAACTCAAGGTCGATGTGATTTTCGTCGGAACTCTACCAGCGGCCCTCGCCGCCAAGCAGACGACCAAGACAATCCCCATTGTCATGGTGCTCGCTGTGGATCCAGTTGCGACAAGCATAGTTGATAGTTTGGCGCGCCCGGGCGGAAATATTACGGGGCTCGCCACACTTCAGCGAGATTTAGCCGGAAAACGGCTGGAGCTACTGAAGGAAGTGGTTCCGGCGATGTCGCGCGCCGGAATCCTCTGGGACGCGAACGCGTCTGGGTCGGCTATTGCCTTTAAAGAGTACGAAGCCGCGGCGCGTACTTTGAAGGTACAGCTTCAATCGTTAGAGGTACGAGGTCCGGAACCTGATTTGGAGGGGACATTGCAAGTTGCGGCCAAGGGGCGCGCGAGCGCGCTCATCACGATCAGGAATCCTATGCTCCGTCGTTATACCAAGCGCATCGCAGAGCTGGCGATCAAGAACCAACTGCCTTCAATGCACGAGGGAAGTGAGTCCGTAGAGGCCGGCGGACTGATGTCGTATGCGGCCAACGATGCTGAGAATTTTAAGCGCGCTGCTTACTACGTGGATCGAATTCTTAAGGGGACAAAGCCCGCTGACCTGCCAGTCGAGCAACCGACAAAGTTTGAGCTTCTGATCAATCTGAAGACGGCAAAGCAAATCGGCCTGACAATTCCGCCGAATGTGCTGGCGCGGGCGGATCGGGTGATCCGATGAGAACAGGCAAGAGGCATGAGGCACGAGGCAACAGTAGGAGAAGCGGCGTTTTTTGCGTTACCCTTTGCGCCGCGCTCTTTGCGCTTTGCTCATTGGCCTCGGCGCAGCAGCGGGGAAAGGTCTACAGATTAGGTTATCTAAGTTCTGGCACGGCATCTCCCGCTACCGGTCCCGGGTTGGATGCTTTGCGCAAACGACTGCACGAGCTTGCATATGTCGAAGGGCAAAATCTTACAATCGATTACCGTTACGCGGAATTGAACCAACAACGGCTCCACGATTTAGCCGCCGACCTGGTGCGTTTAAAGGTTGATGTCATTGTCACTTCGCCAGACGAGCCTGTGATTCGCGCTGCACAACTGGCAACCGGCACGATCCCGGTTGTCATGCCGGGTAGCGTTGCTGATCCTCTTGCGCCGACATTCTGGGGAGAGAAACGGCGGGCACCGTTAGTCGTTAGCCTAGCAAGGCCTGGTGGCAACTTTACAGGACTGACCAACCTTGATTCGGAGTTACATGCGAAGAGGCTGGAGCTGCTCAAGGAAAGCTTTCCGCGAATCACCCGTGTGGCGATTCTCTGGCCGCGCGCGCAACAGCAAAAACAGACGATGAAAGATATTGAGACGGTAAGAAAGGGGTTGGGCATCGAAATCCAATCCCTTGCCACTGGAACATTGGACGATTTTGAGCGTAGCTTAGCTGAAATCAGCCGCGAAACCCCCGATGCGCTTTTAGTCGCACGGTCGCAGGTGCTCCTTACTCATCGAGAACGAGTCATTGGCTTTGCGACAAAAAGACGGCTGCCGACGATTTTCGCTGAGAGTGGATTTGTCAATGCCGGTGGGCTCATGTCCTACGGCGCCGATATTGGGGATCTATACCGTCGCGCTGCTACTTACGTCGATAAGATCCTCAAGGGAGCGAATCCCGCCGAGCTACCGATCGAGCGGCCAACAAAGTTCGAGCTCGTGATCAACCTGAAGACAGTGAAGCAGATCAACGCGACAATTTCGCCCAACGTGCTGGCGCGGGCGGATCGGGTGATCAAATGATTGCGGATTTCGGAATGTGGATTGCGGATTCAATAGGAAGAACAATGCAAGGAATTCGGGTCAGCTCTCACTCCGGGAGTAAAATCATGGAGTGCTGGGGTCGATGCGGGTAACCTCATCCAATACTCCAACTCTCTGCCGAGTCAGCAAGTATTCCATTATAGAGCCTTGAGCGTTCCATCATTGACAGCCAGCCGCGCGTTGGTAGACTGAAGCAACTTTGGGCGTAGACAGAAATGAAAAACGCATCCGATGATTTCGCGAGTGACGTAGCTCGGCCTGCTCAAATAGCAAAAGATGTGGCTCGGCTTGCCAGATCGCTCCTCGGCAAAGACGTAGAAGTTATCTGGTTCGGTTCATGGCCGCAGGGAAAAGCGCGGCCCCACTCGGACATCGACATGGCTATTTCTACCGGCGCTCCGATTTCGCCCGAACGTATGAGTATCCTGCAAGAAGCCGTGGATGACCTTCCCACCCTTTACGAAATCGACATCGTCGATCTCAATGCCACGGGCGCCAAACTACGTGAAGAAATCCTCAAACACGGAGAACGTCTGTGACCCCGCGTCGAGAGGCCTTGGCAGCCGCAATTGCGCGGTTGCGCGAGGTATTGCAAGCGCCGGAAACTGACGTGAGTCGCGATGCTGCAATTCAACGTTTTGAGTTTTGTTTCGAATTGGCCTGGAAGTCGATTCAAGAACGAGCGCGAGCTGAGGGCTTAGATTGCCAGTCTCCCAAGGGGTGCTTGAGACTCGCCTTTAAAACCTCGTGGATTGAGAACGAGCAAGGCTGGCTAGCGATGTTGGACGACCGAAACAGAACATCGCATACTTACGACGAGGTCTTGGCAAAGGCGGTGTTTCAGCGACTGCCAAACTATCTCCCGCTGCTTACTGCATTGCTCGACAAACTCACGCCCTAGCCGTCTGGTTTCAACGGCTATCGGTTTGTGGGCGCACTATCAGAAACGGTCAATAGTCCTCCATCCGCGATTTGCGTGACGAAATCTAAAATCCATCCCCCTCCCCGTCGAGCAATCGACAAAGTTCGAGCTGGTGGTCAATTTAAAAACAGATCGGACTCACGATCCCGCCGAATGTGCTGGCGCGGGCGGACAAGGTGATCAAATGATTGCGGATTTCGGAATGCGGATTGCGGATTCAAGAAGAAGAACAATGCAAGGAATCCGAGTCAGCTCTCACTCCGGACTGAATTTAAAATCTGCACTCCGCAATCTCAAATCCGCAATCGTGACGGGCGCCATGCTCTTTGCGCTTTGGGAATCGGCCGAGGCGCAGCAGCCGAAGCCCCTTCCTCGAATCGGCGTTCTCGCGATTAATTCATTTCCTTCGTATGACATCGACGCATTTAAACAAGGATTGATCTCACGAGGCTACGTCGAAGGTAAAAACATCCTCATCGAATATCGATCCGCCGAGGGAAAGATCGAGCGGCTTGCCGGTCTCGCGGCGGAGCTTGTGAATCTCAAGGTGGACATTATCGTCACGCTCAATCCGCGCTCGGCACACGCCGCCAAGAACGCCACTAAAACCATTCCGATCGTCATGAGAAGCACTGACGATCCCGTGGCAACTGGACTCGTCGCCAGTCTGGCGCACCCAGGCGGGAATGTTACCGGGCTGACTTCAATTTCTACCGAATTGTTGGGCAAACGGATGGAGTTGGTCAAAGAAGTTGTGCCAAGCATTTCCCTATTGGCCGTTCTAAGGAATCCGGCGGTGTCGGATGCTGCCAGCAAGTGGAAGGAACTGAACGGGGCCGCGGCGGCATTGGGGTTGCAACTTTACTCCGCGGAAGTGCGGGAGACTAAGGACTTCGAAAGCGCATTCGCGGCCGCAAGAGGAAAACGCGCAAAGGCCCTCATTACGCTAAGAACTCCGCTCATCGTTAGAGAGCATAAGTTGACCGCCGACGTTGCGATGAAGAACCGGATGCCAGCGATCTATGACGATCGCGAATTTGTCGACGTGGGCGGACTCATGTCCTACGGTGCCGACCTCGCCGATTTGCACCGCCGCGCCGCCACGTACGTGGACAAGATTCTGAAAGGCGCAAAACCCGCCGACTTGCCCGTCGAGCAGCCAACCAAGTTCGACTTGATCATCAATCTCAAAACAGCCAAGCAGATCGGATTGACAATACCCCCGAACGTACTAGCCAGGGCAGATCGAGTGATTCGATGAGGCGTGAGGGATATTCTATGAAAGTAGTCAGTCGTCGGTGGTCAGTCGTCAGTCTTACCCCTTGCGCCTTGCTCTTTGTGCTTTGCTCGTCCGCCCAGGCGCAGCAACCGGCAAAAATTCACCGAATAGGCTACCTCACTGTTGCATCCCTCTCCGCTAACGCGGCTCGCGTCGAGGCCTTCCGCCAGGGTCTGCGCGACCTTGGCTACGTGGAGGGAAAAAATATCGTCATTGAGTGGCGCTCTGGAGAGGGAAAATTCGAACGCCAGGGTGAACTCGCGGCCGACCTGGTGCGTCTCAAGTCGGACGTCATTGTCACCAGTGGTCCAACAATGACGCGCGCGGCAAGGGACGCAACCGTTACGATTCCCATCGTTATGGCGCAAGATACCGATCCTGTGGGAAATGGATTTATTGCCAGCCTGGCGCGACCCGGCGGGAACATCACCGGACTGTCGACGCTTTCCCCGGAGCTGAGCGGAAAGCAATTGGAGCTGCTGAAGGAGACCGTTCCCAAGCTTTTCCGCGTAGCCGTCCTTGGAAACTCGAAAGAACCGGCCAACCTAAGAACCTTAAAGGAGACACAACTGGCGGCAGGAGCCTTCGGCGTGCAGATCCAAGCCCTTGACGTGCTGGCACCCAAGGATATTGGAACTGCATTCCGAGCCGCAATCAAGGCGCGCGCTGACGCGGCCATCGCGCTGGCGTCCGCTGTCCTAACTGATCATCGCGCACAGATTGCAAACCTGGCGCTAAAGGGCCGGCTGCCAGTGATGTACTTCAGTGGAATATATGTGGAAACCGGGGGCCTGATGAGCTATGGGCCGAGCCTTATCGACCTATCCCGCCGCGCCGCTACATATGTGGACAAAATTTTGAAAGGCGCCAAGCCCGGCGACTTGCCCGTCGAGCAGCCGACGAAGTTCGAGTTCATCATCAATCTGAAAGCCGCGAAGCAGATCGGCCTGACAATTCCGCCGAACGTTTTAGCCAGAGCCGATCGAGTTATCCGATGACTGAGCAATCCAAAATCGAAAATCCAAAATGGTAATGCGGGCGGATCGAGTTATTCGGTGAAAAAGGCTTGAGGCGTTACGCAAAAGGCAACAGCCGGAGAAATTATTCATCCTAAATCCGGCAGACGCTTCTTAGTCGCGCGCTGTAACTGACTAGATTCCTAAGAATTTCAACTGCTCCGCAGTTAACCAAATCGGTGAAAATGTTTTACACTGCAAGTAGTTAGAATATATCACTGGGTCAAAAAACTAGTGTGCTCAACTGCCGGATTTAGGTTCATGAGTGCAAAACTTATTGTCTCGTTGCTCGCAAGTGTCTTGCTGGTGACTGTTTCAGTCGCAAATGCACAACAGATGAAGAAATTCGCTCGGATCGGGTATTTATTTGTCGGGAGCCAACCGCCAAAGGAATTTCTCCAAGCAATGGGCCGGCTCGGCTATGTCGAAGGCAGAAATATCGCCTTCGAATATCGAGCAGCAGTAGGGAGAGAAGAACGACTTCCGGCTCTTGCGGCTGAATTGGTCAAGCTTAACGTCGACGTGATCGTCGCTCCCGGCGTACTGCCGGCTTTGGCAGCCAAAGAAGCGACTAAATCAATACCCGTGATTTATACGGGAGGCGCTGATCCTGTTGCCGCCGGTCTTGTCACCAGCGTTGCTCGGCCAGGCGGAAATGTCACGGGAATAACCGAGTTATCTTCAGAGTTGACGGGAAAACGGCTCGAATTGATCAAGGAAACCTCGCCAAAAATCTCCACGGCGACCGTTCTCGTGCGGAAAGACGCTCCGACTACCGGATATCGCATCGCGGAGATCGACGCGGCAGCGAAGGCTTTCGAGCTCAGGCTGCAAATCCTGGACGTGCGAGGGATTGCTGATTTCGACAAGGCCTTCTCGGGCGTTACCAAGGAGCGTAACGGAGCGTTAATTGAAGTGCCGAACGTTTTGTTTCATGCCAACCGCAAGCGCATCGTCGAGCTCGCAAATCAGAAACGGTTGCCGACCAATTTCCACTCGAGAGATTTTGTCGAGGCCGGCGGACTCATGTGTTACGGTGAGAACGATGCAGAAACGCTGCGCCGGCTCGCGCTTTACGTCGATAAAATACTCAAAGGCGCTAAACCCGCCGATCTCCCCGTGGAGCAACCGACGAAGTTCGAGTTGGTCATCAATCTGAAAGCAGCAAAACAGATCGGTCTGACGATTCCGCCGCAAGTGCTGGCGCGGGCGGATAAGGTAATCAAATGAAAGTAGTCAGCCGTCAGTGGTCAGTAGTCAGCAAGAGCGTCATCTGCTTTGCACTTGGCGCCATGCTCTTTGCGTTTTGCCCGTCTGCGCCGGCGCAGCAGCCGAAGAAAATTCTCCACATCGGTTACTTGAGATTCATTGAAGTGCCGGTCTATGACGCGGCATTTCGCAAAGGTCTGAGCGAGCTGGGCTACGTCGAAGGACAAAATATTCACGTTGAGTATCGGTTCGCCGGCGGGAGCATAGAGCGCCTGGCCGAATTTGCCGCCGAGCTGGTGCGTCTCAAGGTCGATGTCATCGTCGCGGGCAGCACGCAATCGATTGACGCCGCCAGGCAGGCGACCCAAACGATTCCGATCGTCTTTCCGGTGACCTTCGATCCCGTTGAATCGGGCTTTGTCGTCAGCCTGGCGCGCCCGGGAGGTAACCTCACCGGCTTGAGCACGGTCAATCCGGACGCGGCGGCAAAGCGCGTCGAGCTCATGAAAGAAATCATGCCGCGCATTTCGCGCCTGGCCGTTCTTAGAAATCCGACGAATTCTGGCTCCCAATTCCCTTTGAAAGAAACCGAAGCGGGGGCCAAACGCCTGTCCATACGGCTGCAGGTTATTGAGGCGCGAAGCGGCAACGATTTGGCGGCGGCGTTTAGTGCCGCCGACACAGGGCGAGCGCAGGCGCTCATCGTACTTGCTGACGCGCTTTTTTTCGCACAGAGAAACCAGGTCGCTGAGCTCGGAATAAAGCACCGTTTGCCTTCCATGTTCGATGACGCTCAGTCCGTGGAGGCCGGCGGCATGATCTCTTACGGCACGAATCTCGCCGACTTGTTTTGCCGCGCCGCCACTTACGTGGACAAGATTCTCAAAGGAGCCAAGCCCGCTGATCTTCCCGTCGAGCAGCCGACGAAGTTCGAGCTGGTGTTCAATCTGAAGACAGCGAAACAGATCGGCCTGACGATTCCGCCCAACGTGCTGGCGCGGGCGGACAAGGTGATCAAATGATTGCGGATTTCGGAATGCGGATTGCGGATTCAAGAAGAAGAACAATGCAAGGAATCCGAGTCAGCTCTCATTCCGGCACGAAATTGAAATCCGCACTCCGCAATCTGCAATTCGCAATTATGATGTGCGCCTTGCTCTTGGTATTCGGCTCTGCTGGCGGCGCGCAGCAGCCCGCACATACGCCGCGCGTCGGTATTCTCTTCATGGGCGGAAAAGACCAACCCCATTTACCGGCGTTCAAGAGCGGTCTCAGTGAGCTGGGCTACCGCGAAGGCAAAAATATTATCTTCGAGTATCGCTACGCGGAAGGTCGATACGACAAGCTATCCGCTCTGGCCGAGGAACTGGTGCGCGCACGTGTCGACGTCATCGTGACCACGTCATCGACCAGCGCGCAGGCTGCGCGTCAAGCGACACGGACGATCCCGATTGTCATCACCACCGGCAACGCCGCGGACGTGGGCCTTGCCGAAAGCCTGGCGAAGCCGGGCGGCAACGTGACCGGCCTCAGCGTGCTCTCGTCAGACCTGAGCGGCAAGCGCCTCGAGCTTCTCAAAGAAGCTTTTCCGAAGGTCACTCGCATTGCGACGCTCTGGAGTTCCCGCGACGACGAATCGATCATCGGTTTCAAAGAGACCCAGGCGGCGGCAAAGGCGTTTTCAGTGCAACTGCACCCCGTCGAGTTGCGCAAGGCTGACGACATCGACGAAGGTTTTGCCGAGCTGCAGCAAAAAAAAGTGAATGCGGTCCTGGTCGTGCTGAATCCACTCGTAACGCTCCACTCCAAACACATCGTCGAGCTTGCGCTAAAGCATCGCCTTCCCGGCATGTACCCGACGCGCCAGTTTGCCGAAGAAGGAGGCATGATGGCCTACGGCCCGCTCATCGGCGATCTCTACCGTCGCGCCGCCACTTACGTGGACAAAATCCTCAAAGGTGCAAAACCCGCCGATCTTCCAGTCGAGCAGCCGAAGAAGTTCGAGTTCATCATCAATCTAAAAGCGGCGAAGCAGATCGGATTAACCATTCCACCCAACGTTTTAGCCAGGGCAGATCGAGTGATTCGATGAGCGGCAATCCACAATCCGAAATCCAAAATCGGAAGGTTCCGCCGAATGTGCTGGCGCGGGCGGATCGGGTGATTCGATGATTTCGGATCGCGGATTGCGGATTGCGGATTTGGGGTCAAGAAGGACGGAAGGAATTCTGATCGATTTCCTGGCGCCGTCATTGTGAAATCCGCACTCCGCAATCTCCAATCCGCAATTCTTGCCGGCGCCATGCTCTTTGCGCTTTACTTATCCCTCCGGAACTCACCGGGCGCTTGCTTGACAGCGCGATTCTGTCCGTCATAATTACGTTTATCGGAAGCTTTTAATTGTGTAAGGAGCTTTACCAAATGTCAGCAAGTACGAAGATCACCGCCAAATACCAAATCACACTCCCCCGAGAAGTCCGGCGCGCTTTGAAGGCCAAGGTGGGAGACATGCTGGTTTTCGTCCAACAATCGGACGGCTCCTACCGCATTCAAGCAGTGCCGCCGCGTTTGACCGATGCCCTGCGGATGGCCGGCAGCCGTTTGTCGCCGGGAGACTTCCGCCGCTTGCATAGCGAATTCGAAGAAGGCTGGGAAGATGAGCGAAGCTAGCTCTCGCACTCTAGCTTGTCTGGACGCCAATATATTTCTCGCCGTGCTCATACCTGAGGCAACCCGGGCTCCCAAGGACGAGATTGCGGGCGCGGCAAGAGTGCTCAAGGCGGTCGAAGATGGACGTCTGCGCTGTGTCTCGACCGCGATCCTATTGGGCGAAGTTCGCTATGTCTATCTAAGGGAAGACAAGGCAGGGTTCGAGATCGCCCGGGCAGCTATCGAGGCGGAGAGTAACCTGCGCGTTTTAAGCGTGACGGCGTCATTGGCCATTCATGCCGCCGAGTTGAGGCGAAGGTACTATTCGAAGAAAAATGCCTTCTCCTACAACGACGGCCTTTATCTGGCCACCGGATTGGCCGAGCACGCCGACCTGCTGATCACCACGGATCCCCATCTTCTCTCCGTCGCCGAGCTTAAAACTTTGCGCCCTAGCCAGTACCGTTAATTGCCGAAACCAGAGCGGGACGATGCGGCGATTCCGCCTACAAAGGTCGTGTGGCATGGACAGCCGGCAGAGCGGCCTGACGATTCCGCCGAGCGTGTTGGCGCGGGCGGACATTGTGATTCGATGAGGCGTAAGGCGTGAGGGATATTCTATGAAGGTAGTCAGTCGTCAGTGGTCAGTAGTCGGTCTTACCCCTTGCGCCTTGCTCTTTGCGCTTTGCGTGTTCGCCGACGCGCAGCAACCAGCAATGCCGCGAAGAATAGGATTCCTCGGCGCTACGTCCCCTTCCACTATCGCTACTCGGCTCGATGCCTTTCGCGACGGGCTGCGAAAACTTGGATATGTGGAAGGGAAAAACATCGTGATCGAGTACCGCTACGCGGAGGGAAAACTGGATCGCGTTAAGGAGCTGGCGGTTGAATTGGCGCGGCTCAAGGTCGATGTCATCGTATCGGGCGGTTCGGCGGCGACCGGACCGGCGAAGAAAGCCAACCTTACAATTCCAATTATCATGGCGCAGGATACCGATCCTGTTCGTAACGGGTTCGTCGCCAGCCTAGCTCGGCCGGGCGGGAACATTACTGGACTGTCGATTCTGGCGCCCGAGTTGAGTGGCAAACAACTCGAACTTCTGAAGGAGATCATGCCCAAGCTCTCGCGTGTGGCCCTTCTCGGTATTTCAGCAGAGCCAGGAAATGCACAAATGCGCAGAGAGACGGAACAAGCCGCGGGGGCGCTGAAGGTTCAACTGCAATATCTGGAAGTGCAAAGTCCCAAGGATGTCGAGGACGCATTCCGTCAAGCGGGCAACTTTGATGTGGTGCTCGTGCCGGCGATGCCGATTGTCAATTCGCGACGCGCGCAGATCGCCGCGCTAGCGGCAAAAAATCGGCTGCCGGCGATGTACGGACAGCCTGAGTACGTGGACGCGGGCGGTCTCATGTTCTACGGCGCGAGCATCACCGAGTTGTTTCGCCGCGCCGCCACTTATGTGGACAAGATTCTCAAAGGCGCCAGGCCCGCCGATCTCCCAGTCGAGCAGCCGACCAAGTTTGAATTTGTCATAAATTTGAAAGCCGCCAAGCAGATCGGATTAACAATACCGCCGAACGTACTAGCCAGGGCAGATCGAGTGATTCGATGAGCGGCAATCCAAAACCTGTGGTGAGCTATGTCGAACCATCCGCAATCCGAAATCTAAAATCGGAAGGTACCGCCGAATGTGCTCGCGCGGGCGGACAAAGTCATCCGCTAGGCGTGAGCCGTGAGGCGAAAGGCGTGAGGGATATTCTATGAAAGTCGTCAGTCGTCCGTGGTCAGTAGTCGGTCTTACCCCTTGCGCCTTGCTCCTTGCACTTTGCGTGTTCGCCGACGCGCAGCAACCGGCAAAGATCCCGCGTATCGGTTACCTATCGGGAACCTTTGACCCTTCCAATCCTGGACCCTATGTTGAGGCGCTGCGGCAAGGGCTCCGTGAGCGCGGCTATATTGAAGGGAAAAACTTCCTCATCGAGTATCGCGGCGCAGAGGGCAAGTTCGAAACTATCCCAGCCATCGTCGCCGAACTCGTGCGGCTCAAGGTCGATGTTCTTGTCCTCCCGCTTGTCGGCGCGATCGAGGCCGGCAGGAAGGCAACCACAACCATCCCCATCGTGATGATTACCCAAGTGGATCCGGTGCAGGCCGGCTTGGTTGCCAGCTTGGCGCGCCCCGGCGGCAATATCACCGGCCTCGCCACACTCCAGCGCGATCTCAGCGGCAAGCGTCTGGAGTTACTTGCGGAGGTAGTTCCCCGGCTATCGCGTGTCGCAATTCTTCGAAGCTCGGACGAGTCCGTATCGATGATCGGCTTCAGGGAGTATGAAACTGCGGCGCGTGCACTAAAATTACAAGTTCAATCCATTGAAATGCGAGGTTCTAACCCTGATTTGGCAGGAGCATTTCAAACTGCCCTCAAAGCACGTGCGAGTGCTCTCATCACCATTACCAGTAATCCCCTATTCCGTAATTCGAAACGGGTAGCAGATCTCGCCATCAAGAACCGTCTTCCTTCGATGTACGAAGGAAATAGTTGGGTGGAGGCTGGCGGACTGATGTCGTATTCGGCCAATGACCTTGAGATCTTTCGCCGCGCGGCGACCTATGTCGACAAAATCCTGAAGGGGGCGAAGCCCGCGGAATTGCCAGTGGAGCAACCGACTAAGTTCCAGTTGATCATAAATCTCAAGACCGCAAAACAAATCGGCCTGACCATTCCACCCAACGTGCTGGCGCGGGCGGACCGAGTGATTCGGTGAGATGCAGCGCAGGCAAGATAACGATTTTCGCTGAGATCATGCGTCATCGCGGAATAGAGCACCCAACCGCTGCGGCTCAAGCGGCTTTGAGCCTTCGACGGTCGGGTTTCAACACAAACCGAACACGAACACCAAGACGCGCGAGGATGTCAATCAGCGCGTCAGTGCTGAATAGATCGATCCGGCCTCGACGTAGATCGCTTACCCGAGGCTGGGTAATGCGTAGAGCCTTTGCCAATTCCGCTTGGGTGAGATGCTTGGAGTCGATGAGCTTTTGCACCTTGATCAGCAAGTCCGCGCGTACGAGCAGATGTTCGGCTTCTCCGCCTGAGAAGCCAACGTCCCGGAAAACGTTACCGGTCGATCGCGTCATCCTTAGTTTCATATGCGTTCTACCTTTCGCCAGGCTTTTGACTGTGTCTATTCTCGATCAATGCGCGGAAACGCTCGCGCGCAAGATCGGTATCGCGTTTGGAAGTCTTTCTCGTGTGCTTCTCGAAGGCGTGCAACACGTAGATTCCTTCCGCAAATCTCGCCACGTAGAGAACCCGATGCTCGAGCCCCGTGTGGATGCGGATCTCCTTCACACCCACACCGACGGTAGTCATCGGCTTCTAATCGTTCGGCTCAAGCCCCTGCTGGACACGACGCAGCTGAAATCCAGCAACCCGGCGCGCGTCATCGGGAAATTCTCTAAGTGCGCTACGGGACGATCCGAGCCAAATCAGCGGCTTGTCCACGCGGCACAATATGCGAGTATTAGTATATTATGTCAAATCGGATTGCGAAGGAACTCGCGTGGTCAGTCACATGCAGACGCCGCGTGATCTTACCGAGCGTGCTGGCGCGGGCGGACAGGGTGATTCGGTGAGGCAGGCTTGAGGCACGAGGCAACAGTAAGGCAAATGATTTTCGATTGAGGAGACAAAATGTTCAAGACAATGATGTATTCTCCCCACGCTCGTTCCCATGACCGGCAAATCAAATGGCCCTTTCTCTGTGCCCTGTTCCTGGCGCTCAGCTTTCCCGCCTACGCGGCGCAGAAAGATCTGCAAAAGCTCACCGTCGGCTACACACCGATTTCCGGGGCGGCGCTGCCGTTTTTCATCGCCATCGAAGAAAAATTATTTCAGAAATACGGCTTCGAGGTTTCTCCCGTCTTCATGGGCGGCTCGCCGTTGATCAACTCGGCGATTCTCGCCGGTGAATTTCCCATCGGTTACACCGGCGGCGGCGCGATTATCTCGAGCCGCCTCGCCGGCAGCGATCTGATCGCCATTGCCTGCCCGCTGCCGGTGCTCACCATCGACGCCTGGGCGCGGCCGGAGATCAAGTCGGTTAACGATCTGCGCGGCAAGAGAATCGGCGTCACCCGCTTCGGCGCGTCGAC
>CAMLCX010000032.1 GCA_946478635.1 uncultured Pseudomonadota bacterium | reverse complement strand
GCCCAAGATCGATGATGTGATCGCATTCCTTGATGATCTCCGGATCATGCTCGACCACCACCACGGTATTATGGTTGGCGCGCAAGCGATGGAGAATTTCCACGAGGCGCCGGCTGTCGCGCGGGTGCAGTCCGATGGACGGCTCATCCAACACGTAAAGCGTATTCACCAGCGAGGAGCCCAGGGCGGTGGTCAGATCGACGCGCTCGAGCTCGCCGCCGGAAAGCGTGCGCGACTGGCGGTCGAGCGTCAGATATTCCAATCCGACGCCGGCGAGATAGGCCAGCCGGCGACGAATTTCATGGAGAATCAAACTGGCGATTTGATCGAGCGCGCCGGCCGGCTTGAGATCCTCAAAAAAGCGGCGCGCCGCGCCGACGCTCAGGGCGCTTACCTGAGCGACATCTTTGCCGTCGATCCGATAGTGCAGGGCGTCGGGCTTGAGGCGGGTGCCGTTGCAATCGGGGCACATGAGATAGGCGCGATAGCGCGCCAGCAGCACGCGCACGTGCATGCGGTAGCTCTTGCGTTCGAGCCGGCGAAACCAGCCGCGAATGCCCTTGTATTCGCCATCGCCCTCGACGACAAATTGTTTCTGCTTGTCGGTCAGCTCGCCCCACGGCTTTTTGGTCGGGACTTTTTTTCGTTCGCAAAAATCCAACAGGCGGCGCATGCGCCGAGTCCGGTTGAGCCACGGTTTGATGGCGCCGTCGCTGAGCGATTTCCCCGGATCGGGAATCACCAGGTCGAGATCGATGTCGATGATTCGGCCGAAACCCCGGCAGGTTTCACAGGCGCCGAGCGGGCTATTGAAAGAAAAAAGATTGGGCACCGGATCGCGGTAAGAGATGTCGCAATGCGGGCAATGCAAATGATTGCTGAACGGCTCCGAGCGCCAGTTGTCCTGCGGAAACAGCAGACTCAGCCGTCCCTTGCCGTAGTGAAAGGCCTGCTCCAGCGATTCCGCAATTCGTTTTTTATTTTCCGGTCGGAAAGCGAAGCGATCGACGACGACCTGAAAAGCATCGCTCCCGTTTGGCGCTAGCTCGAGTTCGTCGAGCTCGCGTATCTCGCGGCCGAACAGCAAGCGATGAAAACCCGCTTGGCGCAGACCGTTCCGTACTTCATCCCAAGCCACGACGGATTGCGCCAACGGAAAAGTCAGCACGAGAGGCGTTCCTTCCGGGATCGCTCCGAGTTTGGCGTAGATCGATTGCGCGCTGTCGCGCTCGACGATGCGATCGCAGCCGCGGCAGTGGAGCACGGCGATCTTGGCAAAGAGCAGCTTGAAGTGGTCGTGCAGCTCGGTCATCGTGCCGACGGTGGAGCGCGAAGTCCGCACCGGGCGGCTTTGATCGATGGCGATGGTTGGGGGAATCCCCTCGATGCTTTCCACGTCCGGTTTGTCCATGCGGTCGAGAAATTGCCGGGCATAGGCGGAAAAGCTTTCGACGTAGCGGCGCTGCCCTTCGGCATAGAGGATGTCAAATGCAAGCGTCGATTTTCCGGAACCGCTGACGCCGGTCACCACCGTCAGCTGGTTGAGAGGGATGTGGAAGTCGAGATTTTTTAGATTGTTTTGCTTGGCGCCGCGGATATGAATGAATCTTCCGTCCATGGTTAGATTTTTGTGCGAAGGGTTCGTCGCGCCTCGTTGTTTCACTGCAAGCGATATTTTGCTACAAGAATGCGCCGGAAACGCGCGCCGTAAATCAGATCAAACGTTTCTTCCTTGTCTGGAAAAAGTTGCAGCGCCGTATCTTTCGCATGGCCGACCACATCCCGCGCTTCTTCGAGCGTTAGATTCACGCTCCAGAGAAGCGCTGCGGCAACGTCCATGGCGCGGCGCAGCCGGCGAATTCTGCGCTCCTCGGCCGCCAGCCCTGCCTCATCTGCCGTCATTCCGATAATCGTTCTTCATGCTGCGTATAGTCGAGTGATTTTCGGTCATTTGCCAATCTTAACCTCTACCACACGGTGCCGTCGTTGCAAGTTTGCTGTCCGCAATCGGGGTTCGCTCTCGCGCGCAAGTTCCATGGGTGTTGCCTGGTCCAAGGCAGACAAGAGAAATGCGCGCCGACGCTTCAAGGCACGGCGGCGCTCTGATAAGTTATCCCCGTGCGCATCAGCGAGATCTTCTATTCGATCCAAGGCGAAGGCCGGCTTGCCGGCACGCCATCCCTGTTCATCAGGACTTCCGGATGCAATTTACGCTGCGTTTGGTGCGACACTCCTTACACCTCGTGGCGACCCGAGGGGGCTTCATGGCCGCTCGGCAAGATTCTCTCTCGCGTCGATCGACATCCAACAAGCCATGTCGTGATCACCGGCGGCGAGCCGCTCCTGGCAACGGAGATCGAAGAGCTAACGATCGCGCTTAGAGACAAACGCAAGCATGTCACCATCGAGACTGCCGGCACGATTTTTAAGCCGGTGCATTGCGATCTCGTATCGCTCAGCCCCAAGTTGGCGAATTCCACGCCTCGCAGAAGAGCAAAAGGCAAATTCGCGGCAATGCACGAAGAGCGGCGGTTAAATCTTCCGGTGGTGCAAGCTTATCTGGATGCTTACGACTACCAGCTCAAATTTGTCGTGGATAGGAAAGGCGATATTTCCGAGATTCAAAGCATTGTCGGCCAACTCAAGAATGTCGACCCCGCTCGCGTTTTGATCATGGCGCAGGGCACTACGAAGAGACAACTTCGGGAAAAAACAGCTTGGATCGTCAAACAATGCCTTCACTACGGCTACGGCTTCACCCCACGCCTGCACATCGAACTATTCGGCAATCGGCGTGGCACGTAGCCAATTGCTCAACTATTGAGATCCGGCTGAGCAAAGGAAGGAAAGAGAGTTGTCGCCACCTAAAACGAAGAAAGAAAAGTCCGTTCGTGCTGAGCCTGGTCGAAGCACTCCGAACTTGCTCCGAAAAGTCGATCATTGATCCGCTCACTCGAAGGCGTCTTGCGTAACTTCGAAATCCGAATCAATCCCAGACGAAACGTCGCGCCAAATCCTTGTTTAACTTTCGGATCCTTGTTTTTTTATTAGGATTTGGTTCGAGCTTCAGTCGACTGGATTCAGCGCACCATTGGGGTAGTCACCGCCGATCGCGCGTTCGTCGGGCTGACGGGATTTCCCGGCTGCTTCGCGGGAGCCGATTCCTCGGTCTTCGGGGCTGCGGCCGGCTGGTGGAAATTTTTGTCGAGCTTCGACAGCAGCGTCGGCGCCAATAGTTTCAAAAGCGTTACCGGCAGAGCGCTGGTAAACTTATAGTGGTCGGCTTCGCGGCCTTGCACGTAGGCCGTGATGACGCCGAAGTAACGCTCGCCGATATAAAAAATGAATGTTGCGGTTCGATTGGTTGCGCGCGAAGAGATGACCGCTCCCGAACGGCTGAAGGTTTCGAAACGGTTGTCGCCCGAGCCGGTTTTGCCTCCCACGGTGATGACTTGGCCATCGGCCATTTTGAAGACGCCGTTCAGACGGCGCGCCGTGCCTTGCTCGACCACGGTGGCCATGGCTTTGCGCACGGTTCGAGCCACCTCCGGTGCCAGCACTTGTTGGCCCTGGTCGGGCATGTGTTCGAGGATGGTTTCGTACGGAGTGCCCGCCGCGAAATGCACGTCGGTCAAGCTCACGGAAGGCCGGCGAACGCCGTCGTTGACCAGAATCCCGACCAGTTCAGCGAGCGCCACCGGCCGATCTGACGAGCTGCCAATTGCGGTTGCGTAAGTCGGCACGATGGTTTTGAAAGGGAAGCCGAGCCGTTGCCAGTACGGCGTCAAGCGGGTGAACGCGTCTTTTTCAATGCGGATGCGCAGCCGCAAATCCTGGGCGCGGCGGTTGCGATCGTTGAGCAGCCAGCTCGAGCCGACGCGCCGCGCATCGGCGCTCGCGGCATAGAGTTTATCCCATGCAAGATTGGGCTGCTTGCGCATTTCACCGGCGATCCAAAGATCGAGCGGATGGAGCGAGAGCAAATAGCCATAGTCAGCGAGAGTCAGACGCGGATTGTGATAGGCGCGGAACAGTTTGGCAACCTCCGCGTCCGTCGGCGCGACCTTATTCTTCTCAAACCAGGCTTTGAGATCGCTCTCGCTTGAACCGATATGCCAGGCAAAAAACAGGATGGTCAAACGGCGCTCGGTGTTGCCCTTGCCGAGCAGGCGCCGGACGATCTCTTCCGCAGGTTGCCGGGCATAATTCTGGTAAGCCCGGCGCAGCGCCTGGCGCGATTCCTCGTCACCGATTTCCTGGAGCATTTTGTGGCGTTCCACATTCGCCGGATTGGCCAGCACATCGTTGGCGTCGTACGGTAATTGCGCGCGATGGTAACTCACCACGTCCCGCATCAGCCGAATAAAAACCAGGTTGGTCGAGTTACGGAACGCATCGCGCAGAGGCAAGACCAGATGGTTTTCTTCCTTGTCGAAGTTCTCAAAGCGGTGCACTCCGCCGCCGGTAAAGAAGTCTTCATGGGGACTTGCCGAATACTGCCGCGCCATGGCGGCGTCGAGAAACGGCTGTAAGGCGAGGGTGTGATCGGCTTGCACGGTTTCAATGGCCCAGCGGGTCAACGGATCGCGCGCGGATTGGGCGCGCTGCGCCAGCTGCTTTTGATCCAGTACGGAGAGCTCGCGATGGAGCTCGGCCATCAGCTCCAAATAGTGCGTGATGGTGCGCAGTTTTGCGGTGCTGCCGAGCTCCAACTTAACGCTTTTGTTGAAATCAAACGGCGCCGCGAAGTTATCCGCCTGCACCCGGATCTGGTTGCCCGCCGGCGTCGCTTCGACCAGCAAAAATGAATAAATCACCTTGCTCGGATCGGCGTGTTCCAGGAGCCGCTCGCCATTGAGCCCGTTGGCGCTGATAAACTGCGGATCGGTCAAGCGGTTCAAAAAATCGGTTACTTGCTTTTGCAGGGGAACATCGAACGTGCTGTCGACTTGCAGATGGAGACGGTCGAGATCGTAAAGATTGCCGACGCCGAGCGCATCCATCATATTGGTGCGAATCGCGTTCGCAGCTTTGTTCTTGCTCGACGAAGGCTGCGGCGGGAGCGGCGCCGTGGGCAGAAAGCGGATTGGGGTTTCTTGCAAATCGGCGGCAAACTCCCAATCGATGAGCCCTTTGCGCGCCATCAGGCGGGTAAACTTGTTGACTTTCTCCTCCAACGACGCCCGCTCGTCGACCAGATAATCGGATGGCGCTCGCACCGAGATGAGCAAAGCCAAGACATGCTTGAAGGCGCGGACCTTTGACGGTGTTTGCCCGGGCGCATTCAAAGCCGCCACGGTTTCGTCAAGGCGCATGCCGAACCAGGCGTACAGGCCCTCGCCAAGACCATGGATCTCGCCATAACCGGGCGCGGCGGCGAGGGGGACGGTATTGAGATAATCGACGATGATGCGTTCACGCCAGGCGCGTGTATTCGCGCCCTCGCGGTACGCCTTGAGGCTTGCGCCGACGATCTGGCGCAGTTTTTCCAGCGGCGTGTCGGTGCGCCCGTTGGGAGAATGGCGAAACTTTTCGAGCTGTACGGCGAGAGTGCTCCCGCCCTGCACTGGTACCGGCAGGTTAAGCTTGGCGCCGACGTAGAGCATCGCGGCTTTGACGGTCCGGTCCCACTCGATCACCGGGTTTTGCCAGGGGGTCGCCGGCCGATCGAGATCTCGGTTCTCGAGAAACAGCAGGGTCTTTGCCAGTAGCGGCGGAATCGATTGGCTATTTTCGAAGAGAAATTCCGCTTGGCCGTAACGGAACAATGAGGCACCATCGGCACCGCGAACTTCAAGGCCGGCGGCGGGCCACTCAGGGTAGGGCGGTGAGATACCGCGCTCGAGCAGCGTGCGCAGGGTCTCAGATTGGCGGACCTGGTGCGTCACGCGGTATTTTTGCTCTTCCAGGCGCGACTGGAAGAGCGGCAGCTTCGAATAGCCGCGCCGATCATCGAACGGCGCGGAGCGCGGATAAGCGATCTCCTTGCTTGGGCCGTTGCCCACGTTGTAATAAACACGCACATTGGTGCTGGTGAAAATCCACGACTGGAGTAAAGAAGTTTGGAATTCGATAAAGGCGCACAGGAAAACGACCAACAGCACGGCGAGCCACCCCAGCCAGCGCTTGAGTCGCCGCCGGTTTATAAAAGACAATATCCGCGACGCGGCAGAGAGCGCCCGCGGGAATTCGGACGAGATCGTTTTTCCGTTCATTGAAGGGTAGCGGCAGAATAATAACACAACTTCGAAAAAAAACTAAGACGGAATGTTCGCGCAGGCGATGGAATTTCGTCGAAAGCGTCGATCACGAAACAATTCGCGGATAGATGATGCTTATCAAAATATGGCCACCGTTTCGCAAATTTTATCGAGGCAGCAGCTCACAACATGAATATTCACGACTTGCGTAATTTGGTCGAGCAATGACGAGAGTTAAGTTTTGGCTCGCAAGAGGATTTAGCCGCAAAGAACTTAGCCTGGATTATTCGCAGCAAACTGGCGATCGAGGCATAACCCCTCCAGAGCGAAGGCAAAGCAGTCGTGCCTTGAAGCGGCCAATGGACGAACTGCTTTCGCCGCTAGTCGTGAAAAGGTCAAACACTTTGCCCAGCGATGATCGATACGAAGAAACATTTGCGCCGATGCCTTCGCTCCTCCAGGGTTACGCCTCGATCGACACGGTGTCATCGGTTTTCCTCGTAGCGTGAATAATCCGGGTTAGTTGGTATGAGAGGAAAAGAAAAACGCACCACCGAAGCACGGAGTTCACATTCGACAAGCTGCTCACCATGCGCGAAATTCTTCATAGCCGCGCATCCTGAGCTTAGTCGAAAGACGTGTTCTCAGCGCCTCAGTGGTGAATGATCCGGACTTGTCTGCCGAAACCTATCGAGTGTGGAAGGAGGGATGGGTAGCGCTAACGCTCAACCCGTTCCCGCAACTTCGGCACCCCGACTGATTGGGTCAACCTTAGTCCGCCAGCACGCCCATGTCCTGACCGCCGCCGTGCTGGTAGATGATCCGCTTGCCGGTTTTTTCGTCGATCTCGTTACGCTGACCGCCGGCTTTGGCGACATCTTCCGGCGTCGCCTTATGGCTATTGCCGAGCAGGATCATCGGCTCGTCGTGGGGATTGGATCCCTCATAGAACTCATGAGCCGGGATGCTGATAATCTGGCCCGCTGAAACCTCGTGGGTTTCGTTAAGCCCCTTCATGATACCTTTGCCCGTGAGCACATAGTATGTGCGATCGGACGGGTGATTGTGCATTCTCTGCACATCGCCGGGAGGAAAGATGAGGATCCAGGTCTCGAGGTTTTCGCGGCGGAAAAGATCGATGCGGCGCTGGCCCTTCCTGCGTTCTTTGGACTTCTCCAAAACATCCAGTAGTTGCATGAGGCCCTCCTTTTTGTTGGTCAGGTAACAGTAATGAGACGTGACAATATGACCAAACTCTATTCCCGAATGATCGCGGCTGTCAATAATGCTTTATGCCCGTGGGTTTGTTTGCCGCAACCTGCCGTAATATAGAAGGAGTCGTAGCAAAGGAGACAAAATGATTTCTCTCACCGTGATGTACGGCCATCTTGAAGGCGCGGGAGGCGATTTCGCACGCGATCCGACCGGCTATTTGTCCATCGAAGCGGGAATTTTTCGCAAACACAATCTGGATATTTCCTGGCAGCACGTGCAAGGGACCGAAGAACGCTATCGCCGGCTCGAGAACGGCTCGGCGCAAATATCGTTGCTGGTGGGTCGCGCTTCGCTGCAACATTTCCTGGCGTCCAAATCGACGCGCATCCTGGGCGCAGCGATGAATAGCTGCCCATACTATTTGATTGCATCACCGTCGGTTCATTCGTTGACGGACCTCACAGGCAAACGTATCGTGTGCCGCGAAGGGCCGTCGCGCAACACGCCGATCACCGAGACCTTTTCCGAGCGCGCGCAGCTCTGCGTCGGCACGGATCTGACTCTCGAATTACTGAATGGCGATCAAGACGCATTCAATGCACTAATCAGCGGCGAGGCGCAGGCGGCACTTCTGCCCCGGCCCTTCGGGTTCATCGCCGAAGAAAAGGGTTTCACACGAATCACCGAATGGCCGGGCATCGTCGACGATCCCCTACCGATTACAATCGAAACCACCGAAAAGCTGTATCGCGAGAGAGATGGCGATTTTGCGACGTTCCTCATCGCGCACAGCGAGGGGATACGCCATTTCAAGTCCCATCGTGGAGATGCCTTACGCATTTTGACAAAGCAATTTGGCCATTCACAAAGTCTTGCAGAGAAAACTCTCGATGACTATGTCACTTGCATGGACGAAGGGCTCAAAGTGGATTGGAAATGTTTCGAGCGGCTTTTGTCGCAAGTCGCGTCCGGTGCGGCGGCCAACGGGCGCCAGCTGGCGTCCGAATGGATTGCACCCGGCGCGTTGAAAGAATGAATTATTTCATGTTGGAATAACTCTTCCGTAGCCCAGGGTGATTTTGCTATAGCTTGCTCAGACGAAGCCGATAACAAGGAGGTTTGCTATGGCTGGCATAATCGACGCGGACACACATATCTCAGAAGGCGAAGCGATGTGGGCGATGATGGACAAAGACATGTACCCTCGCCGGCCCGTGCTCTTGAAAGGGCCTGAAGACACGCTGTACGGACCGCGCAATGCCTTCTGGCTCATCGACGGAAATATATTCCCCAAGCCTAATGGCAAGGGCAGTTTTCGTTTGATCACTCCGTCCGCGTCGAAGCTGGAATCTTCCCGCGGCGACATTCACCTGGCTTACCGGGAGATGACGGACATTCCGGGCCGGTTGAGGGATATGGATAAGCTCGGCGTCGACAAGCAGGTGGTGTTTCCGACGTTGTTTCTCATCTACATCACCGACGATGTTGCCCTGGACGTGGCGATGGCGCGCGCGTACAACCGGTTTATCGCCCAGGCATGCGCCAAATCCGGCGACCGCATGAGCTGGGTCGTCGTGCCGCCGCTCCACTCGGTGGAAGAGTCGGTGAAACAGATCAAGTGGGGCAAAGACAACGGCGCCGTCGGAGTGTTCTTTCGCGGGATCGAAGGGCAGCGGACGCTGGATAATGCCTACTTCAATCCGATCTACCAGGCAGCGAGCGATACGGATCTGCCGATTTTGATCCACACCGGCGCGGGTTGCCCGCTGTTTTTGAATCTTTTCGACGTCGAAAGAAATCACACGTTCGGCCACAGCCGGGTGCAGCCGCTGTTTGCGTTCCGCGATTTGATCGCCAATAAAATTCCCGAGCAGTTCCCGCGCTTGAAATTCGGCTTCATCGAAGCTTCGGCGGGCTGGGTGCCGTTCATGATGCATATTCTGAAACGCCTCTTCCGCGAGAAATGGAAATTCTCCTCGGACAAGGACATGTTCCGCGAATACCGAATCTTCGTGGCGTGCGAGGCGGACGAAGACGTCAAGTATATTTCGCAGTACACGGGCGAAGATCACCTGATTATTGGCTCGGATTACGGTCATCAGGATCCATCCGAGGAACGCCAGCTGGTCGCCGCCATGCGCGCCCGGGAAGACATTCCGCTGGCGCTCACGGACAAGATCTTCTTCGACAATCCGAAGCTCCTCTATCCGCTCAATTAGCGCTCGTTTACAACTCCCGCTCACTCGCTTTTTAAACCCTCTCCCTCGAATCGAGGGAGAGGGCAAGGGTGAGGGTGAGTTGCCGATTAGGAGAATGGTTTATGAACAGTTCTCGAACCGCAAAGCTGTACCGGCAGTCCATCGGTCAACTCATGATTCTCTTTTTCATTGTTCCTGTCTGGAACTCCGCCGTCGCTCAATCACTCCAGACCGTCAACATGGCGGTTCCGGCGCGGAGCTTTCAGATGGTGATCTATCCCGTCGCGCAGGCGAAAGGCTACATGAAGGAAGAAGGCTTGGATGAAAGGGTGATCTTCGTCGCGCCGACGACGAGCATCCAGGCCATGCTCGGCGGCGACGTTCAGTTCACCGGCGCGGGCAGCAGCGCGCTGGTCAGCATGGCTCGTGGCAACACACCGCTCAAGGTCGTTGTCGCGACTAACGATCGGGTCCTTCAATGGTTGGTCACTCGCCCGGAGATCACCAGTCCGAAGGATCTTAAGGGCAAGAAAATCGCGACCACCGGCGTCGCCGCCATCGCCACTTTTATGGCTAAACAGGTCCTCACCAAACATGGCCTCGACGGTAACAAGGACGTGATTTACCTTGACGTGGGACAGGGCAACCAGCTCGCGGCGCTTCTGGGTGGCGGATTCGATGCGGCGATTCTCAGCGTCGAGCAGCGCTACCTGGCCTTGGATAAGGGAATGCGCGAAATGTTTTTCATGGGCAACGAAGTGAAAAATTCCTGGGGTACGCTGGCGACGACGGACAAGCTTATCAAGGAAAACCCGAAAATGGTCGGCGGCTTCGTGCGCGCGACGATCAAGGCGCTGCGTTACATTCGGCAAGACAAAGAAAGCACAATCTCGGCGCTGTTAAAATTCTCCGGCGTTTCGCGCCAGCAGGCGACGCGCGTCTATGACGACATCATTGGGACCTTCACGCGCAACGGCGCCGTGGACGATGAAACCCAAAAAAACGACCTCAACATCATTCGCGAAGTGGTGAACGCCAACGAAACCATGCCAAATGCCAGGGGTTACGACTTCAGTTTTGCATTGAGTGCCGACCAGCAGCTGAACAAGATCGGATGGAAGCCGTAGCTTTGCGCATAGGAGTGGGGGGTTAGATTCTTACACTTCGAAGTCTGAGAATTTATTTCTAACATTTTATGGTTCCAACCGAAGTGACAAAAAAACGTTATCGCGCCAAGACGCCAAGCACGCGAAGTAAAACCCTTACTTATTTCTCCGAACCTTGGCGCCCTTTGCGCCTTTGGAGAGACACATTTTTTCCGATCTCTCTTTCATCCGGAAATTTCAAATATGATTGGCTAGACTTTAACTGCGCTAGCGGTAGGAGCGACGAGCATGGAGCAGGAGAGTAGTCAGAAAAAGCTAGCCGTGCTGATCGACGCGGAAAATACTCAAGCTTCGATCATTGATGCCCTCCTGGCAGAGATCGCGAAATACGGCGTCGCGAGCGTCAGACGCATCTACGGCGACTGGACCACGACGTTATTAAGAGGGTGGAAGGATGTTCTGCTGGAACACGCCATCCAGCCGATTCAACAATTTCGCTATACCGTTGGCAAAAACGCTAGCGACAGCGCGTTGATCATCGATGCGATGGACCTGCTTTACACGGAGAAAATGGATGGTTTCTGCATCGTTTCAAGTGATAGCGACTTTACGCGTTTGGCATCGCGGATTCGCGAGGCCGGTCTGGTCGTGTATGGCTTTGGCGAAAAAAAGACCCCCAAAGCCTTTGTCGGCGCCTGTGATAAGTTCGTTTATACCGAGATACTTCGCGAGGATGAACCGGCAGGATCTCCAACCAGGAAAACCACGGCGGACTTGGTCCAGGATGTGACGCTCGTCAATCTCTTGAAAAACGCCGTTGAACATTCAGCGAGCGAAGATGGCTGGGCGTATTTAGGACAAATTGGACAACATATTGCAAAGCAGTCTCCTGAGTTCGATTCGCGCAATTATGGATACAAAAAACTGGGCGACTTGGTTAGGGCCACTCAGCTTTTCGAAATAGATGAACGACGCTCTCCCGACTTGCCGGGTATATCGGTGTATGTGCGGGATAAACGCAAGAGGCAAGGAGCCTAACAAATCGTCCGTGGCCAACCTTATCGCCGTCACCTTCCGAAGAGTCGATTAGATGCCGTAAAACGCGCAGGGATTATCGCGCACCATTTTTTCCGCCAACTCGGCTCGGCACGTCTTCTTTCGCTCTCAGAATGGGCAAAAAGTTGCGCTGTTCGAAGTGACGTAGTGCGCTCGCGCACCGTATCAGGCCCGGTGCGCAAGCGCACCCTACCGTCGGTTGATTGATTAGTCACCGAGATCTTTTTTCGCCAATACTTCCACAAACTTCACCAGCCCCGAGTGATCTAAATCGCCGTTGCCCATGCCTTTCATCGCCGTCATCATCTGGCCGACGACGCCGGTGACTATTAGCGGCACGCCGTATTCGGAACCGGTCGCGAGCGCGATTTTCATGTCCTTTTCGTGCAGGCGAATGCGGAAGCCGGGTTTGAAATTACGGTCGAGCATCTTTTGACCGTGCGCTTCGAGAATCTTTGACTGGGCGAAGCCGCCGAGGAGCGCGTGCCTGACTTTGGCCGGATCGACGCCGGCTTTCGCAGCCAACACCAAAGCTTCGCCGACGATGGCGATGGTTGTGCCGACGACCATCTGATTGGCTGCTTTCGTCACCTGGCCTGCGCCGGCATCACCGACGTGGACGATGTTTTTCCCGAGCTTCTCGAAGATCGGCATCGCTCGTTCGACCGCAGAGGCCGTGCCGCCAATCATGATTGATAGCGTTGCACCGATCGCGCCGGCTTCGCCGCCGCTCACCGGGGCATCGAGCATGTCACAGCCGTGCTTCTCCGCTTCCGCCGCGAGCTTGCGAGCTACGACCGGCGAGATGCTCGACATGTCGATTAGCAATTTCCCGGATTTCAAGCCGGAAAAAATTCCTTGTTCACCGGTATAGACAAGTTCCACATCCGGCGAGTCGGGAAGCATGGTGATGATGATTTCGCTGCGTGCAGCGACGTCATTCGAATCCGCCGCAGGCTGTGCACCTTCTTTGCTTAGCTCATCGACGGCGCCGCGACTGCGGTTGTGCACGACCAGCGTATAGCCCGCTTTTAATAAATTCCGCGCCATGGGTTTGCCCATGATACCGAGGCCGATGAAGCCGATTGTTGGATTGCTCATGCGGACATCTCCTATTTAAGGCCCTGTTCATTGCGCCATGCATTCAGCGTCCAAAGAAAGCTGCCGAAATCCTGGATCGAGAAGATCAAGGCGAGCGGTCCGGGGATGATTTCAAGATACCAAAGAATCGCCATCGCGATCGGTACGAGCGGCCGGTCGAGCATGGAAGCGAACACAAATCCTTCCGCGCTCAAGCGGCCGCTGGCGATATAGAGCATGCCCACTCCGCAGACGAGCAATCCGACAAGGCGAAGATAGTTCGTGGCCTGATCGCCGGGTGGTGCGATGCCGAGAACCGAGAGTGAAAATTGCGGTGCGAACAGCACGAGGGTGCCTTCGATCAATATTAGCCAACCGAAGACTTCTACAGTTTTCGCGGAGCGGCTTTGCCCTTCGGCGCTGAGTAAACGACGGAACATGCGGCGGCCATGACTCCTTCCATCGAATGAGATTGCGGCAGCTAATGAAGCACATACGTCAAATAGGCGCGGAAAGGCAAGCCGAGGTAGGCTACAGCCAATCTATCCTCCTTTCACGGCGTTATGAGTTGCAGTAAGGTAGCTCCACGATGAAAACAAAACTATTTAGCTGGTTGGGTCGAGAATTCGTCGAGATTTCCGGTGAGGGAAGAGCCGGTGCAGCACCAGAGAGCACCGTGAATGAACTGGTTCAAAAGTTCGAAGCCGCGCTCATGTCGCACGGTTTATCTCTCGACAATACGGCACGTGTCCGCGTGTGGGGAAGAGATCGAGAGGCGCGCACGCTGGCGACCGCGGCGCGGTCAAAAATTCTCACCGGCAAGCGCAAGGCGGCAAGTTCGAGTTTTATTTCGCGGGATTGGTTCGACTCGGCGGCAACCGCCGGCCTGGAGTTGCTGGCGATGCGTCCCATCAATCCCGCCGCCGAGCGGCGGCCCGTCGACTTCGAGCCGGCGAGAAATTATCTATGCTATCTCGATTACGATGGCCTGTCATTTTTCTCCGGCTTCACATCTGAAGCGCCCGGCCTCGAAGAGCAAATCGTTGAAGTTCTGGTTGCCATCGGCAGCGCGTTGGCGCGCGCACGGACGGACTGGAGTAGAGTCGTGAAGTTGTCGGCGCTTTTGCAGCGCGGGCACGATCTTGAAATCGTTCGGCGAGAAATAGCGAGCTTGGGCCATAGGAATATTCAGGAAATCGAGTTTTCGTTCGTCGACGGCTTCGCCGGCGAACGATATCTGCTGGAGATCGAAGCGACCGCCCTGATAAAGCCGTAGGGTTCAAGGTTCAAAGTTCAACGTTCAATGACAGAATCAAAGGATGCAGACCGGACGTTGAACCTGGAACCTTGAACTGCCTTTACGAATATTCCCGGTAGATGCCGTCGAATTTGCCGAGCTTGATGCGCACCATGTACTGCGCGCTTTGGCGCACCAATCGTTCTTCACGGGGCGTTTTGACCATGCGCGCGATGAGGTCCGCGGATTGCGCGGTGTGTTCGATGTCCGCGACCATGTGGGTGGTGAAGAAAATCAGGTCATGGTCGCTCAGGCCATAATGTTTGCGTCCGGCGTTCAGGAATTCCTCGGAATATCTGCATACCATGCTTTCGCTGGTCATCGCCGAAGCGCGATTCTGCGGCGGAATGCCTGTGAGCGTGTTGTAAACGGTACGTGCCGAATGAATCTGGCACTCGAAAATTTGCGTCGCTTCGGTAAAGTCTTCCTCTTTGAGCCCTAAAGCGAGGCCAAAGCGCTTCGCCAAATCGGGATGGGACTGCTCTTCATTGAGCTGATACGTGAAATAGTCGAACATCGTCTGATCCTGAGCATTTTTCACCATGCCGAGAGCAAACGACTTGAGAATCGCTTTGTTATGCAGATAGTGCTGAATCGCCCAGCCCTGCATGCGCTTGATCGAAAGCTTGCCGGCTCGCAATTCGGAAAAATAGGGTGTCTCCATCAAGCGTTGAATGCCGAGTTCGATGACTTCTTTCTTAACTGAATCAACTAGCGCTCTGCCATCCATGAGTTTGGCTCCCTTCGGTCGCTGTTTGTGGTTTCGAGCTTCGGGTTAACTGAGAACTGAACACTGCCAACGGCTACTTACCCGCGAGCACTTGATCGAGCAGCGAGTAATCCGTTACCGCGGCGACGTTGATCGGCGCGGAAATCTGCTTCTGGCTGTAAGCGAGATCAAAGTATTCCTGCATGTCTTTGACGCTGATCTTGCCGTCGGGCGTAAGAATCGAGAGCCATTGATCATAAACCGTTTCAGCGGTTTTTTGTTCGACCTTCCAACGGTCCTTGATGTAGTTGACCACCCAGTTTCTTTCCTTGCGGCAGAACGCCGTAGCGTCAAGCATGACGCGGATGACACTCTTGATGCGCGTTGCGTCGGTTTTGAGCTTGGATTCGTTCACCACCAGGCCGCTGGTGGGAAAATGCGTCGGCAGCTCGTCGGCTGAGCCGATTTGGCGGAATCCTTTTTGCGCCATGATGACGTTGTGCGGCCCCGATAAAATCGCCGCGGCTACGGCGCCCTGGCCAAGGCTGGTCACGGTATTCGAAACGGAGCCGGTCTGAGTGAAAATCGCTTTCTCCGGATCCGCGCCTTTGTTCTTCAATATGAGGCGCGCGACCAGATGCTGCAAACTGCCGATGCGATCGACACCGATGCGCTTGCCGGCGAGATCGGCGGTCCCCCGCACGGCCGGCTCCGCGATCAGGAAGAACGGTGGCTTACGCAAAGAGATCATGATCCCCTTCAGCGGCGCGCCCTGGCCGGTGGCGACGATGCCCGTGGTATATCCGGTCAGGTAGTCGATCTCGCCGGCGGCCAACGCGGCCACGGGCAGAGGCCCGGCCATCTGAATCAATTCAACTTCGAGCCCATGTTTTTTGAAGAGACCCGCGTCGCGGGCGGCGAAGATATTCAAAAAAGAGATGCTGAAAGCAGAGTAGGCCATGCGCACTTTCTTGGCGTCTTGGGCTTGCAGTGGCGCGCATAGCTGCGCAGAAAAAAGAACCAGGGCCGCAAACCAGATCGCGCCCTTGGAGTTCGCCCACGTGGCACGGCTCCTTGAAGCTGCGTTGAGCATGCTGCCGACTATATCCAGCCCGCGGAAAACTTGTCAACGTGCGCTTGCTCCGATGCCATGGGAAAACCCATCGTGCAAAAATGCAAAAAGCCGGCGCGTCATAGACGCACCGGCTTTTTGGAATAACGACCCTGGAATTGACTTATGCCCGCGGGATGCGCAGCGTGCTACCCACTCTCAGCAGGCTTGATGGCCGCAGCCCGTTCACCTGAACGATCCGCTGCACCGAGGCGCCATAGCGGCGGGCAATTTCGTAGAGCGTTTCGCCGCGTTTCACGCGGTGATGCACGACTTGCGCGCGCTCTTTCGATTCTTTCACATTCATCGGTCTGGACGATGGAGTGGTTTTCGCTTGCACAACCGGATTCCTAACCTCGACGAGGAGAGGTGCGACCGATGTATCCGCGGGGATCTTCATGCGATAGCCGGCGGGGACTATTTGAGTCGCCGAGCTGAGCGCCGGATTCCAGCCAAGAAATTCGTCGCGCTTCAGACCGGATGACTTGATCAGCGCGGCGAGCGGCGTGCCATGAGGGATTTCAACTTCTTTGATCTCGATCGCCGTATCGAGCTCCAAGTCGGGGAAGTAACGGCTTAGGGATGTACCGATTTCAACCGCCGCGACGAACTCAGCGTAGAACTGTTGCGGCGGAAATCCCCAATAAGGGTGATTGTATCTTTCAATCAGGTCAACGATATCATTCGAGCCAACCTCGGCGACTGCCCGCGCCATTCCTGCTTGGCCAAAGTTGTAGGAAGTGATGGCCAGAGGCCAGCTGCCTAGATTCTCGTAAGCTTCCTTGAGATAGGCCGCCGCGGCCCGGGAAGATTCTAGAGGGTCTCTTCGTTCATCGATGCCCCGGCCCATGCGCAGATACTGCCGTCCCGTGCGCGGCATGAACTGCCAAATGCCCAATGCGCCGACCGAAGAACGGGCACCGATGTCGTAGGATGATTCGACGATGGGCAGGTAGGCGAGCTCTGGAGGCAGGCCGCGATCTTTGAAAATTTCTTTGATCTGAGAAATATAACGGCCTGACCGTTTGATCCCCGCCGCCGTTCTTTCCTTGACGCCGCGCTGGGGTTTGACGCGCTCCATGTCGACTCCATGTGCCGCGGCGATGCGGGCGCGCTCCGCGTTGATATACTCATTGCTGCGGCTGGCCTCGCCGACATCGGTCACTTCGTAGATCTTGCTCAGATCAAGCGGATCGAAGTAAATCAGCTGCGAGAGGCTGAATTCGCTGAAGACTTTTTTCCAGAAATCAACGGACGATTCGAGGCCGGCTGGGATCGGAAACACAGAGGGTGTCGGGTTTAGATTCGTGGTCGAAACATTGTTCGCGCCGGCCAATCCCGGGCATGAGAACAGCAGTAGGCTCAAGCATAGTGGGATTAGCGATTGTCTTGCGCGCGGCATTACCACCTCCGTGTTTACGCCGTGAGGATCAGCAACCCTTGTGCCACCAGTCCGGCGTCGTCGAGAGCCGCATTGTAGAGAAGTTTCTTGGCAGAAACAATCAAAATTTAGCGGTTTGGTGGACAAAATTGCTTGAACGAGGGGCAGGTCGCCCAAGGTCCCCGATCGCCTGGTTCGATCATCGGGTCCGATTATTGTCCCATTTGCGCCTTATTTGACCGCGCGACTGCCGCTGGATATAGTGCGCGCAATTTATCGCGCTGAACCAAGAAGGGAAGAATTATTTGGAAACTTCGACACTGGCGTTGCTCGCCGAGACGGCTCTTCGAATCATTCTTGGCTGGCGCATGTTGGTTAGTGGCTTGAGCAATGTCCGGCGCTGGCCCAATCCCGTAAATACCGCGACCATTCTATTTCCGAGGGGCGCGATCTTTTTCGGTTTTGTCGCCACGTTTCTCATGGTCGTCGGCGGCTTCGGCGTTGCGGCCGGCGTACAGACACCGGTCTGTGCGGTGATGATCATCGTCTTTTTGATTCCAACCTTTGCTCTTCACGCCTATTGGTTAAAAGTCCTGCCGACGATGGTGCCGGTGGTAAAAAACGCGCTCAAGGACGAGAAGGCGCAAAACTATTTTCGATCTTTCGATCGGCAGGCGTATCACGCTCATGAAGTGGGGATTCGCGATAATCTGGTGTTCGTCGCCGCGGCGGTTTACTTCGCCATTCGCGGCAGCGCCGCTCTTGGCGTGGACAATTGGTTGAGCGACTGGGTAATCCGCCTGTTCTAAAGAGGTTGAGGATCGAGGATGGAAGATCGAGGATCGTCATCTTCTATTTTCGATCTTCGATTG
>CAMLCX010000031.1 GCA_946478635.1 uncultured Pseudomonadota bacterium | reverse complement strand
TTTGTCGTCATGCGTGACGAAGTCGCAAAGCTGGTTCAAGCCGGCAAGACCTTGGAGCAGATCGAAAAGGAATTTAAAGTGCCGCACGAATTCGCCCATTACAAACGTCCGGAGCGGCTCAGACAATTTTACAAGTTGTTTTATCACCAGCTCAACGAAACCGGCTATTGAGCGGTGATTGCTAACTATCAAACGGAGGAACAAATGAAATTTTCGATTAGCGCATTGGTCCTCGCGCTGGGAATCTCGTCCGCGGCGGCCGCGCAAAGCGCCAAACCGATGTCCATCGAGCAATTGGCGGCCTACAACAAACCGGACCGGGAGAAAGTTCTTTACGCAGGCGCGAAACCGGAAGGCAAGATCACCTGGTACACCTCGCTCGCCGGCGAATCTTACAAACAGCTTGCCGCCGCTTTTGAAGCGAGATATCCCGGCGTCAAAGTGGAATCCTATCGGGCGACCCGCCAGGAAATGGGCGCCAGAATAATGGCCGAAGCCCAATCGAAGCGCTATATCGCGGACACGCTTGAGACGACCATTCCGTTGTTAAAGCTTCTGAAGGAAAACCAGATGCTGGTTCCGTACTATTTTCCGACCCAGGGAAAATATCCCGACAACGTCAAGGAGAAAACGCCCAAGGGGCTGGTTTTCTGGGCCATCGACCGCGAATCGCACATCGGCCTTGCCTACAACAAGAATCTGGTGCCGTCCAAGCTCGCGCCGAAAAATTACCAGGAACTGCTGCGGCCCGAGCTCAAAGACAAGATGGCTTTCGCGGGCAGCGATACCGGAGTAACGGTCGTCGGCGCGCTGCTCAAGTTTAAAGGCGAAGAATTTGTCAAAAAACTGCGCGGCCAGAGTCCGGCGATGCACAACGTTTCCGGCCGCGCGTTGCTCGACATGGTGATCTCCGGCGAAGTCGGCGTGTCGCCGACGACATTTCGCAATCACGTCGAGGTCTCGTTGAAAGCCGGCGCGCCCATCGAATGGAGACCGATGGACGTGGTTCCGAGCAATTCCGGTTCGACAGGCGTTTTGGCCAACGCGCCGCATCCCCACGCCGCTTTGCTCCTGGCCGATTTTATTCTCGGCGAGGGCGGGCAAAAGGTCCTCGAACAGTTCGAGTATGGCAATCCGACCAAAGAGTACGGCTTCAAGCGCTGGTATCCCGAGCAAGGATTGAGCGCGGAGCAGATCGACAAGCTTGAAGAACGGTGGCGCGCCACTTTGCGCGAACTGACCAAAAGATCCTTTTAATCGTCTTCGTCGGTTAAATTTTTCGCGCCGGGTTAGCTAGGCCTAATCCGACGATCCGATTTGTCGCCCTGTCAAAAACAATATTCGGTCGAAAGCGTTGGGTTACGCTGCGCTAACCCAACCTACGAGATCCTCAACAGTAATCGCAGAGGAACCCTAGCGCGTGGGCTCTGGTTTTTTTTGTGCCCGCGGCTATAAGATGGCCGAGAAATTCTCTTGGTTGACGAGGTGCACATGAATACGGGTTCCTACGTGAACGGCAAATGGTATCACCCCAAATCGAATCGCCTGGTGCGCAACCTCAATCCGGCTGACCCCGACGATGTGATCGGCGAGTTTCCAGCAGCCACGGCAGAAGATGCGCAGCGGGCCATTGATGAAGCTCAAGCGGCCTCACGGGGGTGGCGCAAAACTCCCGGCCCCGAACGCGGTCGGGTTCTCTGGCGCGCCGCCGACATCGCGCGCCGGCGGGCCGATGAGGTTGCCCGTACCCTCACCCGCGAAGAAGGGAAAGTACTGAAGGAAGCCAAAGGCGAAGTGATGAAGGGCATTTCGCTGCTGGAGTTTTACGCCGGCGAGGGTTTTCGCATGCACGGCAAGACCCTCCCATCGGAGGCGCGCGATACTTTCACCTACACCGTCCGCCAGCCGCTGGGTGTGGTCGGTCTGATCGCGCCGTGGAATTTTCCCTGGGCGATTCCGGTATGGAAATCCGCGCCCGCGCTGGCGGCGGGAAACTGCGTCGTCTTCAAACCCGCCGAGCTGACGCCGGCGACGGCAAGCCTGCTCACGGAGATTTACGCGGAGGCCGGACTGCCTCCCGGAGTCTTCAATATGATCGTCGGCTCTGGATCCGTGGTTGGCGAAGCGATGGTGCACTCGCCCGTGCTCCGCGCCATTTCCTTTACCGGCTCCAACGAAATCGGCGGCGCGCTCTACGTCAAAGCGGCGCAGCGCGGCGCCAAGGTCACTTGCGAGATGGGCGGCAAGAACGCCGTGATCGTCATGGCGGACGCCGATCTCGACAAAGCGGCGGTGGCGATCCACGGCGGCGCCTTCGGTTCCACCGGCCAGCGCTGCACCGCGACCTCGCGCGTGATCGCATCGCCCGCGATCAAAGACGCCCTCGTCGATCGTCTCGTCGCGGCGGCAAAAAAAATCAAAGTGGGTTCGGGCCTGGATGAGACCGTGGATATGGGGCCGGCGGTGGACGAAAAGCAGTGGAAGACTGATTTGGATTACATCGACATCGGCCGGCGGGAAGGCGCGCGCCTGTTGCTCGGCGGCAACAAGCCCGATGACCTTGGAAAAGGTTATTTCGTCGAGCCGACGATCTTCGACAATGTGGCCCCGAACATGCGCATCTTCAAGGAAGAAATATTCGGGCCGGTGCTATCGGTCACGACGGCCGACAATCTGGACGAGGCGCTTCGGTTCGCCAACGGCGTCGAGTACGGACTCACGACGTCGATTTTTACCGAGGGCATCGATACCATCATGCGTTTCGTCGACGAAGTGGAAACCGGCATGGTTCACGTCAACGAACCGACCATCGGCGGAGAAGCCCAGCTTCCTTTCGGCGGCACCAAGGCCACCGGCGTCGGCGAGCGCGAGATGGCCGAAGAGGGTTTGAATTTTTTCACCGAATTGAAAACTGTCTTCATCAACTACTCCGGCAAAGCGGAAAGGTTGATGATTCGGTAGGGGAAAAATTTCCGTTCAAAGGTTCAAGGTTCCAGGTTCAAGGATTCTCCCAGAAGGCAGCCGTTGAACGTTTGAACCTTGAACTTTGAACAAAGTTATTTGTCCACCGGCGCCGCGCCCTGCCAGTGGCCGACGTCGACGATGATGCCCTCGGGACCGCGATACTTGTCTTCATAGTATGCCGTACCGAGGTTAACCGCGCCGGCCTTCTCCGCCCCGGCGGCTTCCAACAAGCGGAATTGCTCCTGGTCGTTGTCCGTGGAAAAGCCGATGTGGTCGATGCCGGCTTGCCCGCCGTGGCCTGCGGCGAGCGGCAGCACCGTAATGTTGACCGAGCCGTCGCTTAAATCGATGGCATTGTTTTTACGCTTCTGGATCAGCGTCATGCCCATCGCATCGACGAAAAATTTCGCCATCGCATCCACGTCCACCGCCCGATAAGCGATGTGTCTGATTTTAGCCATTGTACGCCTCCTCGACCGTCTTAAGCTTAGTCCAGTTTATGCCCCATACCAAATCCGAATGTCGAAAGTCTCACCGGACCTCAAAGCTGACCCGAAACGCGAGACTCGAGACCGCGCCGCGCGTATCGCGCGGCGCTATCCGCCGTAAAAGACTTTATCACCCAGGTCCTTCAGTGTCAGCGTGGCATCGTCGGGGCGTCCCGCGGGCTGCGCCGCCACGCCCGCGTCCTTCACCTCGCCGACGAAGATCGAATGGTCGCCCATTTCAACCGTATTGACTAGCGAACATTCGACGAACGCCGGCGCCTTCTCGAGAATCGGCGCACCGAGGGAGCCCCTGCGAAACGGCTCGCCGCCGATGCTATTGCCCTCGCGCTCAAGCGGCTTGAAAAAAGTAAAGGCCTGGCCCTTCTGGTCTTTGCCGAGAATATTCAGCGCGAAGGTCTTCGATTCTTTGATGATGGCGTGCGCGCCGGAATCCGTTTTCACTCCAACGACGACGAGGGGCGGCTGGAACGCTGTCTGGGTCACCCAGTTAACCGTGGAGGCGGCAACTTTGCCGTCCTTGCTTTCCGCAGTTAAAACATACAAGCCGTAGGGAATCATTCGCAGCGCGGTTTTTTTTGCATCAGCATCCATAATCTTTTCCTTTCACGAAGAGTTTAACTGTCGCCGGCATCGCTGGCCGTGTTTGGATTCTATGGAACGACGGTCGAATCTGCAAGCACCGGCGGCGCCGTCCGCGTGCGTGCTACGGAACCGGCGCAGCGACGCGAAAGACCAGGGCGACGTAAACATTGTCCTTCACCGTAAAATCGCCCGCCTCGATCATGCCCAGGCCGGCCACATGGGCGCTCAACGAGTGCGGGTTGTTGCGCGCTACAAACGCTACGCCGATTTCGAACTTTCCGGGCAGATCTTTTTTCTGCGCTTCGTACAAGCCGCGCAACAGACCGCGCCGGCGATACTCGCGAGCGATGCAGACCGGACCGTAGATGTAGCTGTGAAACGCGCTCAACGTTTTGCCGTCGAGAGTCAAGCGATCATAAGAATCCAGCATCTTTGCGATCACCGGCGAGCCGGTATCGAATTCGTTGCGAAAGGCGCACAGGAATCCGCCGACTCGACGATCGATCACGGCGACCATGGTTCCTAGATCCTCGGCGATTTGAGCGGTTTGTTCCGCGCTGAATTGCGCGGACAGGAAGCCTTCCTTGCGTTCTTCGTCGCTAAGATTCGCGACGAAGTTAGCATCTTGCAGATCCAAAATGGCCGGATAATCTTCCGGCCGCGCTCGGCGAAATTCGATCATGGAAGTTATCGTTCAACGTTAATGTGCGATTTCCGTAAACGTCGCGGCCCTAGTCGTCCATATAACGTTTGAATTCGTGTCTTCTGACGCCAAAAAAATTACTCGCCCTTTCCTCTAAAATGACCCGGTGCCCGGGGCGGTAATCGGTCTTCGCATTGGAACCGGCTTTGACCGTCTCGCCGCTTTCAAGCCGCACGGTCAAATACTCCACCGATGCGCCGCTCTTCACTTGGGCGCGATCCTCCATAACCGTGCCTGTGACCATGGTCGAGTGAACTTTGAGTTGTCTGATCGTCAGCGAACCGTAAACCAGCACGGCGCAAACGGCAAAGAACGCCAGTTTCCAAACGAGCGACAGCTGCTCTCGTATGATGAGAAACCGAAGAATGTCCTTGTACGGCCGCATCCGATCAAACGGAAGTTCTGGAGCCGAGGGAACCGAACCGCTTCATCGTCGCCCCCGGCCCGTCGCAGTTCTATACATTTCAGCGAAAAACCCCCCGAGCGCGCCCGCGGGAATAGCCGCGACTAACGATAGGGCCATGAACCACTCCGGCATTTCCCTCTCCGATCCCATGGCCTGGAAGATCAGAGCCAGGATGATCGAGCCGATACCGACCAGAGCGCCGTGCTTCATCTCGAGCGCTCCCGCCTTGTAGGCGGCGTAAAATCCGCCGATCATCGTGCCGAGGGATCCGAGAAGCAAGCTAACAATCAGGCCCTCGCTTGAGTTCCAGTATTCGGCAAACGCGTCCTCGGCCGCGCCGCCCTGGTCGGCCAATTCCTTGGCGACGAAAATGTAATAGTAAGCGGTGACAAGAACGATGGTCGCCAAAGTGTCGAGAACGACGCCGGAAATAACCGGTCTGAATTGAATGCCGGCAAAAAACCCCGTCGGCTCGATCGGCGGCGGCACATGACTAGACTGTCTGGAATCGTACTGCATTGAGTTCAACCCATTTGACCCGTAACCGTAATTATAATGTTAAGTTTCATTTTTGCCCGCTCAATTTAACCCTGCTTCCAAACGCGGAACTTTTTTCTGTTGGGTAGCCCATCGCCCCTCGAGGATGTTGTGACGAAAAAAGCGGAAACGGAATCCGGTGCGGATACGATTGCGACACGAACGTGCCGCTCGGAAAATCCCCCTCTTTCCCCGTTTGGCAAAGGGGGATGACAGCGGGATTTCAGCGTATGATCGCCCGCCGGAAAATTTTTCGATGGGATGGCTCCTAAGATCAAGTAAACAACATCCTTCTTCGAATCGTTGCCCAACGCGCACCGGACTTTGGGGGCCACTCGCACGATCGTTCCCTGCCGCATCTTGATGCGCTTGCCGTCGAGAATAATCGTGCCGTCTCCCTGGAGCACAATGAAGACTTCTTCTTGCGCTTTGTGGCGATGCATAATAGCCCGCGCCTTGTCCCGCTTTACTGCGCACGTAGCTTAACCCGACGCCCTTGCATCCCATGGGGCGGGACAGGAACTCCCTTTCTTTCACTGCGCTCAAGGGCATAAAGGTTTTGGAACATGCCTTTGCCATGAATTCCTCTGGGTCAAACCGTCGATCGCGTCGCACGCTTCGAAACCAGCGTACCCTTTCCGGTTGACTTGCCGACTGTCATGAGGAAAATAGCGTCACGCGACCCCAAAACGCAAACCATTCGATATTATGTTCCACCGCTACCGTTGTGAAGCCGAATTCTATCCGTCCTTGAACCGCATCCCGCTCGACGTGCGCATGAAGCTCGATCTCACGGGCCTTAAAATTTCACTCAAAGACTGGCTTGCTTACAGCATCGAAGAACGCAGCGTGCTGTGTCATCTGCCGATCAACGACCCAGAGGAGCAGCGGGCGTTCGTCGGGTACGTCGATTTTCTCTGCCGCAAATACCGCAATCAACCTGTCGAGGTTACCGCGGCGCTGCATCCGGTGCTATGGAATGCATCAGAAGTCCCCGAGGCGGTGGCGCAAAAAAGCGCCGCGTGCTTCAATACCGTCATGCTTACGGAATGGCGAGACTGGGAGCCGCATCAGCGCTACGCGCTATACAAGACGGCGATCTCAAAAAGCCAGCCTGAGGCGTTTGCCGATATCCTCGACGAATTGCGCGTAGTCATAAAATCGGTGGAAGGCCGCTAGATCATGCCTGGAGTTAAATCCAACGACAGCTGGCTGTCGCGCATGATCCCTTTCGGTTTGATCCGCCGGACCAAGCCTCAACATTATCGCGAGATGCTCGGCGTCATCTGGGAAAACCGCAAGGAAATCCCTTATGCTTGGAACATTCTCCAGCATGGCGTCTGCGACGGTTGCTCGCTCGGACAGTACGGCCTTCGCGATAATGTCCTCGACGGCGTGCACCTGTGCATGACCCGGCTTAAATTGCTCAAGCAGAACACCATGGAGGCGGTCAATCCGGCGGCCATGAGCGATGTCGGCCGGCTTAGACGCATGGAACCGGAGCAGCTTCGCACCCTCGGCCGCCTGGCCCACCCGATGCTACGCCGCAAAGGCGAACGAGGCTTCTTGCGAGTCTCCTGGGAGGAGGCGCTCGAAGTCGTCTGCAAATCGATCCGCAAGACTGCGCCGCACGAGCTGGCATTCTTGGCCACCTCCCACGGGCTTACAAACGAAGTCTACTACGTGTTTCAGAAACTCGCGCGGGTTCTCGGCACCAACAACGTTGATCTCTGTTCGCGCCTGCGGCATGCAGCCGGTGTTTCCGGCCTAAAGGCGACACTTGGCTACGGCGCGTCGACTTGCTCGCTGTCCGATTTCATCGGCACGGACCTGCTCGTCATTTTTGGCTCCCCTCTCGCCAACAACCAGCCGGTGACGACCCAATACATGCGCTACGCCAAAAAGGCCGGCACCCGCATCGTCGTCGTCAACCCGATGCGTGAATACGGCGCCGGGCGCGACTTGGTGCCGCCGAGCAGCAGCATGACGTACGGGGCAAACTGGATGGATGATTTTTTTCGGCTGCGGATCGACGGCCACATCGCATTTATCAACGGCGTGCTCAAGTTTCTCGTCCTGGCGGAGCGCATCGACCGGGCCTTTATCGAACGTCACACCACCGGATTTGCCGACTTGACAGCGGCGCTCGACGCCCATTCGTGGGATATGCTGGAGCAGCAATCGGGAGTCACGCGCGAAGAGATGCAGAGATTCGCCGAGACCTATAGCCAGGCGCGCAGCGCAGTCTTCGTCTACAGCATGGGCCTTATCCAACCGGAGTTCGGCGACGACAATGTTAAAGCGGTGGTCAATCTCGCGCTGGCACGCGCCATGTTGGGGCGAGAAAAATGCGGCATCATGCCGATTCGCGGCCATAGCGGCGTTCAAGGCGGAGGCGACTGCGGCTCCGAGCCGGATAAATTTCCAGCCGGATTTGCCATCAGTGACGAAACCGCGAGGCGTTTCTCAAATTTATGGCATCACCCGGTGCCCTCCAAGCAAGGCTGCAAAGCGCCGGAGATGATCGAATGGGCGCACGCAGGAATCATCAAATTTCTCTACTCGATCGGCGGCGACTTGCTCGAAACCATGCCCGATGCAAATTTCGCCGCGCAGGCACTGGCAAAGGTTCCCCTGCGCCTCCATCAGGATATCGCGCTCAACCCCGCCATGTTGGTCGATCCACAAGAGGCTGTGGTGCTCCTGCCCGGACAAACGCGCTACGAACAGCGCAGCGGCGGCACCTCCACGAGCACCGAACGGCGAATACGCTTCACGCCCGAAATACCGGGCCATCGCATCGGCGAGACATTACCCGAATGGGAAATCCCCATCCTTATCGGCCGCAAAGCGATGTCCAACGGCGACAAGCTTTTCCCATTCGATGATACCCAAGCGATTCGCGAGGAAATGAGCCGCGTCATGCCGATTTACCAGGGCGTCGAAAAGTTGACTCAAGAAGGCGATCAGCTTCAGTGGGGCGGCCCGCAGCTTTACAAAGACGGTTTCACCACGATGCCGGAGAACCGCGCGATATTTACAGTTCTCGATTCGCCCGATCGCCGAGTCGCGCAGGAAGGTTTTACCTTGACGCCCGGCGCAGCAAGCAATTCAACCGTATGACGGAAAGACCGATCGATTGATGGGCAACGATCGGCGCGACATGATTTTATCCCGCGCAACGATACCGATCTCCGGAAAGCCCAATTGCAACGCGGAGGTTCGGATTGAAAAGATTTCATGATCAGCGTAAAGCCATAAAAGATTTTCACCATGAACCCTAACGATCTTTTTCCCCGCTTCTCTGAAGCGGAATACTCGCGGCGGTATAGCAGCATCCGCGCGGCGATGGCGAAGGATGACCTCGACGCGATTCTAATCTCCGGCGCGCGCGGCTCGTCCGAAGTCGCGTATCTTTCCAACTATCTCGCCCAATCGCCCTGCTGGCTGCTCTTTCCACGCGAGGGAGAGGGAACGGTTTTCACCCACTTCTTCAACCACCAGCCTTGCGCCAAGGCTCAGTCGGTCATCGACGACGTGCGCTGGTACGGCCCGACCCCGTTGCCGGCTATCGCGGAGGAAATTCGCAAGCGCGGCTTCGGCAAAAGCAAGATCGGCCTCGTCAGCATGCGCGGCATGTCCTACGGCCACGTGACCGAACTGCAGCGCCAATTTCCGCAAGCGGGGTTCGTCGAGTTCGGGCCGCAGTTTGGCCGCATTCGCCGGGTGCGCAGCGAAGAAGAATTGGTCTATCTGCGCAGGAGCGGCTATCTCACCGACCTCGCCTGCGAAGCGTTGGAAAATAATCTCCGCGCCGGGCTGACGGAACAGGATATTCTATCGATTGTTTACGGCGCGTATATCAAACACGGCGGCGATCCGGGCATTCATTTCATCGCCACGACCAACATGGACAACCCCGATCGCTTCGTGCCCTGGCAGAAGCAGACTTCACGAGTGCTGGAAAAAGGCAGTGTCGTCATCACCGAGCTCACCGTCAGCTACTGGGGCTATTCGACCCAGATCCACCGCCCCTTTGCCATCGGCACAGAACCGACGGCAACCTATCGAAAACTTTTCGACGCGGCGTATCAGTGTTACGAAAATATTCGACGAATCTGCAAGGCGGGCACGACCAGCGAACAAATCATTGCAGCATCTGCGGTGATCGAGGAAAGCGGCTTTACTTCCTACGACAGCGTTTTCCACGGCGAAGCCGGCAAATCGCCGGAACTCGGCACCGAGTCCGCCGCCCATCCGCTGGAACCCTGGACACTCGAGGAAAACATGGTCCACGTCATCCAGCCCAACCCGGTCACCAAAGACTTCAAAGCCGGTCTGCAACTCGGCGCGGCCGTGGTCGTGAAACCGAACGGCGGCGAATCGCTGCATCATTATCCGTTCAAATTTCCCGTCTGCGGCTAACTTCCCCCATCGCCATGACGAACAATTTCAAAGACATCAAAATTCTCGCCTTCGACGTCTTCGGCACCGTCGTCGATTGGCGATCCAGCGTCATTGCCGAAGGCGAACAGCTCGGCAAAGCGAAGGGATTGAATATCGACTGGACGGCGTTCGCCGACGCCTGGCGCGGTATTTATCGGCCTTACATGGATCGGGTGGGCGCCGGCGAGTTGCCCTGGACCAAGCTCGACGATTTGCACCGGCAGATGCTTGAAGCGACGCTGAAGCAATTCGGTGTAAACGGCTTGAATGAAACAGAAAAAGGCCATTTCAATCGCGTCTGGCATCGCCTCAAGCCGTGGCCCGACTCCGTGCCCGGGCTGCAGCGACTCAAATCCCAATTCGTCATCACGACGTTGTCCAACGGCAATGTTTCGCTGCTCACTCACATGGCCAAGTTCGCCGGCCTTCCCTGGGACTGCGTCTTGTCGGCGGAAAATGTCCGTCACTACAAACCTGCTCCGGAAGTTTATCTTCTGGTCCCGCAACTTTTCGATCTCAAGCCAGAAGAAGTCATGATGGTCGCGGCCCACGAGCATGATCTTCAATCTGCGCAAAAGCACGGACTGCGCACGGCCTTCGTCCACCGCCTGCTCGAGCGTGGGCCCGGAAAAGCCGCGCCGGTCCCACCGAAGGAAAAATACGATATCGTCGCCGCCGATTTTATCGATTTAGCTGCGCAGCTCGGCGTTTAACTCCCCACGGATTCAATCTTTTAGATTGGCGAGAGGCCACTGGACCGGGAGCAGGGATTAAAAAAGTGCCAGATCATTTGCATTGCCGCTTAGAATAAATTGGAGGATGGAGAAACTTTCATGAAACTTTATTATCACCCGGTATCGACCACCTGCCGGCCGATCATGTTGCTCGCTGCCGGCGACAAGATCGATTTGGAATATCGGATGGTCGATCTGTTCAGCGGCGAGCATCTTCAGGAGCCGTATGCGGCGGTCAATCCGAACCACCAGGTTCCGGTCCTGATCGACGAGGAGTTTCGTCTGACCGAGAGCTCGGCGATTCTCAAATATCTCGCCGAAAAGTTTAAATCGCCGGCCTATCCCACGGATTTGTGCCAGCGCGCGCGCGTGAACGAACGCATGGACTGGTTCAACACCGGGCTTTACCGCGATCTCGGTTATGGACTCGTTTACCCGCAGGTCATCGACAGCTATCGGCGCTCCGATGATAAAGTGCATGAGGCGACCTTGGCGTGGGGCCGGGAGAAGGCGAGAAAGTGGCTGGCTATTCTGGATCAACATATTATTGGCCCAAAGAATCGCTTCGTCTGCGGCGATCATGTAACCATCGCGGACTATCTCGGCGCTTCGATGATTACCCTGGGCGACGTGATTCATCTGGATTATTCCAGCTATCCCAACCTGACCCGTTGGCTGGATAACATGAAAGCGCAGCCCCAATGGGCCAAGACCCAGGAACCGTTCTACACCCACTTTGTCGCGCCGTTTAAAGACAAAGAATTCGCGGGACTTTGAGCGACGACCGAATCAAGAAGGAGCATTCACATGATCAAAGGACTGCATCACAACGCCTACCGCTGCCGCGACTCTGAGGAAACGCGGAAGTTTTACGAAGATTTCCTCGGGCTGCGGCTCGCGGGAGCGCTTGATATTCAAGAAACCAAAACGGGCCGCACAAGCAAAGTGCTCCACACTTTCTTCCGGATGGACGATGGTTCGTTCCTGGCGTTTTTCGAAGCGCCGGATATGCCGTTCGAGTTCAAACGACAAAATGACTTTGACTTGCACATCGCTCTGGAGGTCGATGAGGCAACATTGCTATCGATGTTCGCCAAGGGCAAGGAACGCGGCATCGAAACGCGCGGCGTGGTCGATCACAGTATGGTCCATTCGATTTATTTTCGTGATCCAAACGGTTACGTCATCGAGCTGACGGCAAAAATGCCCGGCCACGACGCGGCAATGAATCCACAAACCAACGGCGCGCGATCGATTCTCGACAAGTGGCAGTTGACGAAGACCGCAAACGCGATGCTCCATGGGTGAGACGCGATTAAAGCCGGTCATCCAGCGTGAATTGACCGGCTGCGGCATCGCCAGCGTCGCCGCCGTTGCCGGCGTCTCTTATGCGTTTGCGAAAAAATCCGCCAACAGCCTCGGTATTTTCGCACAGGATCAACGCCTCTGGTCCGAAACCGGCCACGTGCGTAAAATACTCAATCACTTTGGCTATCGCGTTCAAGGCGGCGAAGCACCATTCCAATCCTGGGAAAGACTGCCCAACCTGGCTTTGCTCGCCATCAAATGGCACATCGAGAAGTATAAACCATACTGGCATTGGGTGGTGTTCGTGCGCGATGCAAGCGGCGCCTACGTTCTCGACTCTAAAAAAGCCCTGCGCCATCACCGTCGCACCGACTTCGGCCGCATCAAGCCAAAGTGGTATATCCCAGTCCGGCCCCGTGTCGGCCATTGATCATTCCGGTACAAGCCCCTATTCAGGCGTCTTCGACTCGACATTGAAACAAAGCCGACTAGCCTATTCGCTTAACCAGGCACCTTATTCGACGGCAAATATACATTCGTGTATATAGCGGACAATGTACTTTATAATTGTCGGGGAGATTACCGACGTTGAAACCATCGCAGATGGGAAGGCGATTCGCGAAATCAGAAGACTGCGGCGGCAATATGGGCCCTTAAAATAAAACGATACCTAGATTAAATATGAAACGGCAGAAAAAACAGTTCGCTATCTGTATTCGCAATGATGACGCCGATGACTTAGAGATCCGCAAGGTTTATCCGATTCTACCGGACCCGCGTGCCGCTAAGGACGCACTAGTCCGCGTCATCGATGAATCAGGAGAGGATTATCTTTATCCGGCAAACTACTTCGTGGCCGTTGAGTTGCCCCGGGAAGCTGAGCACGCACTATCGCCCGCAGTCCGTTGAAAACCTCCAACGTGCGCGGCGTATAACCAATAGTTTCCGTAACGCCGCCCTATTTCGCTCGACCCTTCAGCGCATCTGACATACCACGTCCACCAGCGCGGGCTTGCCGCTTTTCACCACCTTTACCGCTTCACGCAGCGTCTTGATCAAGTCCTTCGGCTCGGTGATGGGCCCGGCGCCCCAGCAGCCGTAGGTGCGCGCCATGGCGCCGAAGTCGACGTTGGGGTCTTCGATGCGGATACCGATGGTCTTGTTCTCCACCGGGCGATTGCGCACCAGGGCGATTCTCTCCTGGTGCTCCTCGTCGTTGAAGTACGAGCGGTTGCTGCACACGATGCTGAGCAAAGGAATTTGATGATGCACCGCGGTCCATAGCGCGCTCACGGTAAAAAGCAAATCGCCGTCGGGCTGGATGTTCAAGCAAAATTTTCCCGAGCCCTTGTGCGCCAGCGCCGCGCCTAGCGAGGCGGGCAGGCCGTAGCCGAGTCCGCCGCCCTTGTACTTGCCGAGAATCTGATTGAACTTGGCGGCCGGTAGATAGAGATTCTCCTTCCCCTGTGAGCTGCCATTGGTGAGCACCCAGTCCTCGCCCTTGAGCGCCTCGTTCAGCTCCGCGTAGATGCGCGTCATCGACACGGGCTTCTCGTCCCACTTGGCCTTGAGCTCTTTTTCCAGCGCGGCTTTTTTGTCTTCGTGGATTTTTCCCCAATCGGCGCGACGGCTCGCGATGGCATCCTTCAAGTCACCGAGCTTTTTCTCCGCTTTCAGCCGCCGCACCAGCTCCGGGAGAAAAACAGACGTATCCGCGGTGATCATGAGATCCGCCTCGCGGAGTTTGTTGAAATCCGTCGCCCAGGCGCGCACCAGCAGATCATCGAGGCTCACGTTGATGATCTTGGCATTTGCCTCCATCAGGGGCGTGGCGCGCCGGTTTCCCCGCTCCTGCGCCCTGCGCGCCGTCGCGCCTTCCAGGTCAGGAACGTCCAGCGCCAGGATCAAATCGGCTTGCGGAATCACCTTCTCGCTCTGTCCGGTCAGATTGAGCGGATGCTGCACGGGAAAATTGAACCGGCCGAACTGGTCGAGCACCGGCGCGGCGAGCAGCTCGGCCAATTCGCCCAAGGCTTTGAATCCCGCTTCTCGCCGTCCCACCCAGTCGGCCAGGATCACCGGCTTCTTTGCTTCCAGCACCCAGCGAATCGTTTTCTCGAAACCTTCCTCCGGAGCTTGCAGCGGCAACGACGCCGGATAGCGGTCGAGAGACGGAAAACTCACTTCGCTCTCGAGCTTTTTTTCCTGCACGTCGCCGTCGTAGCAAATGTAAACCGGCCCCTGCGGATCTGTGGTCGCCAGCCGGTAAGCTCGGATGAAGGATTCCGGCACCGCTTCGACGCTGCCGGGCTGGTCGTCCCATTTGACGAAATCGCGCACGAGATTTCCCTGAACCAGGGCCGTGTGCACCCAATCGATCCACGGCCGGCGGTTGGCGGTGTCCATGGGTCCCGTGCCGCCAAGCACGATCACCGGCAAGCGATCGGCCCAGGCATTGTAAATCGCCATCGACGCGTGCTGCAGGCCGACGATGTTGTGCACCGCGGCGGCCATCGGTTTTCCTTTGGCGCGGGCGTAGCCGTGCGCCAGCGCGACGCAGATTTCTTCATGATTGCAGAGAATGAGCTCGGGCGCGTGGTTGCCGCCGTAATTGACCAGCGAATCGTGCAGGCCGCGAAACGTCGCGCCCGGGTTGACCGCGATATATTCGAACTCGAACGCTTTGAGTAAATCGACGACCACATCCGAGCCCCATTCCGCCCGCGGCTTTTCGATCTTTTGTACTTTGGCCATGGTTTTCGTCCTTTCGTCTCGAGTCTAAGAGTCTCGCGTCCAGAGATAACCCGAGACCCAAGACCCGAGACTCTAAACTGTATTAGACCTTCGGAATCTCCATGCCGCGCTTGACCGCCGGCCGCTGCGAGATCGTATCGAACCAGCGCTTCACGTTGGGAAACTCTTCGAGCTTTACATGATGCCCTTCGTGCCTCCCAACCCATGTATAAGTCGCGATGTCGGCGATCGAATACTCGCCGGCAAGATACTCACGCTGGCCCAACTCTTTATCGAGGACGCCGTACAGGCGCAGCGCTTCCTTGCGGAAACGCTCGATGGCGTACGGGACTTTTTCCTCGAGACGATAGAAGTAATTCGCCTGGCCGAACATCGGCCCGACGCCGCCCATCTGAAACATCAGCCACTGGATCACCGTGTAGCGCTGGCGCATGTCGGCTGGCCAGAACTTGCCGGTTTTCTCCGCCAGATACATCAGGATCGCGCCGGACTCGAACAGCGTAAAGAATTTGCCGCCCGGTCCCTCGGTGTCGATGATCGACGGAATCTTGTTGTTGGGATTGATCGCTAGGTATTCCGGCTTCAGCTGATCGCCTTTGCCGATATTGATGGGGTAAACTTCGTAGGGCATTTCGATTTCTTCGAGCATGATCGAGACTTTTTTGCCGTTGGGCGTGCCCCAAGTGTAGAGTTTGATCATGGACTAATTCCTTTCAAGTTCACTCTGCGCCCGAACAACCCGGCCGCTCGCCCAGACGATAAACACGGAAACAATCAGACATGCAAGCGACACCCAGAACGGAACTGCGTAGCTATGAGTCACGTCGAAGAGAAACCCGCCGAGCCAGGCGCCAATCGCGCCGCCAAGTCCGATGCTAAAAGTAAAATAGCCGAAGATGGCGCCGAAGTGTTTGCCGTGAAAGATATCGGCGGAGATCGCCGACAGTACCAGCGCGCGCGAACCCTGGCCGAGTCCATAGCAAACCGCATAGGTGTACAGCAGCCAGGGCGTCGACGCATCGTTCATGGCGAGCAAGGCGAAAATGCCGAGGGCGGAAATGATCTGCACCGCGGCGAACACCATCTGCCGGTTCATGACGTCGGCGAGATAACCGAACAAGATGCGGCCACCGATGCTGACCACGCCCATCAGGCCGAAGATCGATGCGGCGAACACTTTCGCATAGCCCACATCGATGGCGTGGGCGATCTGATGGGTGACGATGACCTGATTGCCCATGCTCGCCAAAGTGCGCGCGATGAAAAGCAGCCAAAAAGCGGAGTTGGTCAGCGCGCGCTTGACCGTCCAATCGATCTCGGCGCCCGCCTTGGAATCGGTGGAAGGATTCACCGCCGGAAGCGATGTTTTTTTTGAGCTCGACGCGGGAAGGAACAATTGCACGGGAGGGATGATCAACAAAACCGTGATCGCCGCCAGACCGACATAGGCCGTCGACCAGCCCCACCTGTCGATCATCAGTTGCGTCACCGGCACCAGCAAAACGATGCCGAGGCCACCACCGGCCCAGGCTATGCCAAGAGCGGTGCCGCGCCGCTGCGGAAACTCGCGCGAGATGATCGCCACGTGCGGCACCATGCCGATCAACGCGATGCCCACCGCGCAGACGATGCCGATCCAAAAATAAAATTGCCAAAGCGAAGAAATCGTCGACGCGAAAAGCAATCCGGCGCAAAGCACAAGACCGCCGGATATCAGCGTCTTGCGGCCGCCGATGCGATCGATCAAGCCGCCCGCCCAGGGCAGGCAAACGCCCTCGAAGATGATCGCCAGCGAGATGGCGCCCGCAGTGGTCGCTCGCGACCAGCCGAAGGCATCCAGCATGGCAACGAAGAAAACGCCGAAGGTGCCGTGCAAGCCGCGCCCCACGCCGATATGCAGGAAGGCCAGCGCGACCAGGCCGTAGCGCCTGAGGCGCTCAATTTTTTCTGCAGATTCCAGGGTCATACCGGAGTGAAGTCCTTCGAATTTTCCAGCAAAACGAACTGCTTATTCCTGAGCGGCCCTCTGGCCGCGCATCGCCGAAAAGAACATGGCCGCCAGCGCCATGAACCCGCCCGTCACAAAGCTGAAATTCATCGCTTGCACGAACACCGCGGGATTAGACGGCGTCGGGGTAGCCGCCGGATCGCCGCTGTAGTAGCGAAACGCCGCCGTGAGCAGCAGCGTGCCCAACGAAACGCCGAACGTCGACCCGAGACCGAAGACGACATAGATGGCGCCGGTGGCCACGCCGCGATGCTGCACCGGCACCGAGCTGATCATCGCAGTATGATTCGAAGTAAAAAATAACGCGGTGGCCAAGCCCCACAAGGCGAGCACACCCACGGCAGCGGTCCAATGAGAATCCGCGCGCAGAAACGATCCGAAAAATCCCGCGGCGCACAAAAACGCGATGCCGGCCGTCGCCGGCCAGCGCGGTCCCATCTTGTCCACCGCCCAGCCGACCAGCGGCGACAAAGTCACCGTAAAAATCGGCGCGCTGACGAAGAGCAACCCGATGAACGAGGGCGTGAGATGCAAAACATCCTGCAGATAAAAGGGAAAAACGAATCCGATCATCACCTGGGACACACCCACCAGCAATAAAGCCAGCGCGCTCAGCGTGAACATACGAATGCGAAACAACGAGAGATCCAAAATAGGACGGGGAGTGGTGTACTCGCGGTAAAGAAAACCGAGAAAGCAGACAAAAAAAGCGACCACCAGTGCAACGCGCATCAACGGCACTAAAGACTCCATGATCCGGTGGTCGATGCAGGAAACCAGCGCCACCGTTGCGCCGACCAATAACAGGGCGCCGAGATAATCGATGGCCCCCTTCGTGGCCACTGGCGCCAGGCGCTGGGGCGTGTTGCCTTTCCAGTGATTGATCAGGGTAAGGACGATGCCCGCGACGCCGATCGGAATCAAAAAGAAAAACACCGCGCGCCAATGAATGTAGTCGATGATCAAGCCGCCCACGCTCGGTCCGAGCAGCACGCCGGAATGAAACGCCGTGGTCATGAAGCCTTGCGCGCGTCCAGACGACTCTTTCGGCAATGCCTCCATCGCCAGGGCGCGCCCCTGGGACTGCGTCATCGAGGCGCCCACGCCTTGAAACATGCGAAACAGGATTAATTGGGTGACGTTTTGCGAAAGGCCGCAGAGCAGCGCGCCGATGGACGATACGACGAGTCCGAGACCAAACAACGTGTGACGACCGTAGATATCGCCGATACGGCCGAAGATCAGCGACAGGCTGATCTGCGAGATCTGATAAGCGATCACCGCCCAGGCGATGCCGACGATGGTGGTTTCGAGACTACTGGCAACCGTCGGCAACGATACGGAAAAGATTCGACTCGCCGTGCCGGCAAGGAAATTGCCGAGAGCTGCATTGGCGAGCAGCAACCAGTTGATGCGAGCATCCATGTGTTGTTGGGTCAAAAGCGCGGAAGAGAACAGCCATTGGCCGGGCGCGAGGCACGGCAGGCTACCAGGTGCAACTTCTTCGCTCTACCAATGTTTGTCTATCAGACCGATGCAAAACTCAAGCGCGGCTTGGACTTCCTGAGTGGAGATTTCTCGA
>CAMLCX010000030.1 GCA_946478635.1 uncultured Pseudomonadota bacterium | reverse complement strand
AAGTTCTCGAGCGCAATCACCGCGGCCAGTTCGACCAACTCCTCGTCGGTAAAATGTTTCTTGAGACGTTTGAAAAACTTATCCGTGACCCGTTTGCCCGTGTAGGTCATCCGCTCGGCCAGCTCCAGCGCCAGCCGTTCGCGCAAGGAGAACAACGGATTTTTCTTGTAATCTCCCAGCGCCGCTTCAACCTTTTCTGCCGCAGCTCCGTTTTGCATCGCCCCGGATGCATTGCTGTCGATTCAATACGGGCAGCCATTGATATGCGCGGTCCGCACGCAAACCAGGTTGCGCAGCTCCTGCGCGATCAGTCCCGATTGCTGAATTCCCTGGGCGAGCGCCTGGACTCCTCTCTGGATGGTCGGCCTGACGGCGGCCACCTGCGCGGCGTTGGACACAAAGCCGTGACGTTTCTTCTGCTCCTCGATAATTTGCCGGACGTCGTCGCTATTGGCGTCGCTTTCCGTTACGCCTTTGATCCTGGCCATGAATCCTCCTGATTTAGTTCACGATGTTGATTCGTTTCGCTGTCACTCTTCGGTGATTGCATGGCAAAACAATCTTTAGAAACTTCTCGGGTCGACGACGGAATTTAATCGCACACTATTCGGCTGTCTCATCCTGCTCCCGGCGGTTTGCCGGGAGCCTCGCCAGGGAGAATCCCGCCGGGGAAAGCAACCGGGTCGAGGCCGGCTCCGCGGCCGTGCCTTATCCATGCCGAATTTTCAGCGCGAAGGCAGCGGGTCGACTCCGGAAAACTTTTTGAGCATTTCCACGACTTCGGGATCGCGCGGCATTTCGCGGATCACTTTCGCCAGCTCTTCCGGCATCAACGGCGACACGTCGTCGCTGACGAGCTTGTGAAATTCCGTGCGGAACTCCGGATCCTTGAACACCTTGCGCATTGCATCCTGCAAAATCTCCACCCGATCTTTGGGGGTTCCCGGCGGTAGCACGAAAGGCGAGGTGGCCGTTCTGAAGCCGCGCCACATCGATAGGAGTTTTCTTTCTTTATCGGTCTTGGCAAAACTTTCGATCTCCGGCAGTTGCGCAAACTTTGGATGCGGATGCTTCTCGGCTTTCGGCACCGCCAGGATCGCGTGAAAATCCATGAGACCCTTTTCCACCCATTCCCGATTGCGCCGCAAGACTGAAGTCGTATTGTTCGCGCGCGAATCGATTTCTCCATTGGTCAGCGCGACGTCGGCCTCCAGCGACGAATAGCCGGTGACGAATTTAGGCGCCTTTAAATCCAGAAAATAGGCAAAAAGCCTTGCGGAGACATAGGCGACGGCACCGACCTCCTGAGCGCCGAGTTTAACGCCGCTCGCGGCTCGCAATTTCTCCAAACTATTAAGACCGAGTGCGCCCCGAGTGTAGATGACATTGTGGTTCTCGCTCACGGGAGTGCCGAGATAGATAAATTTGTCGATATCGTACATGACGCCGGTTTCCCGCATGACGCTCAGCCCGATGGCCGAACTGCTCAGCGCTCCGATGGTGAGGCCGTCCGGCTTGGCTGAGCTGAACACCTGATTCGCCGCCCGGCGTCCTCCGCCGCCTTCGACAAATTCAACGATGATGGTCGGATTTCCCGGGAGATATTTGCGCAAATAGGGGACGACGGTTTTCACGCGCATTCCGGCGGTGCCGCCGGGATCGTTGTTAATGATCCTCAGCGTTTTGCCTTGATAGAAAGGAGCTTGTGAAAAAACCGCGCTCGGCGAAAGCGCGAGGCCGAACAGCATGGCGATTATGAGTATCGCGTTTGGATATTTCATTCCCATTCGAATCTCCTTGGGTCCGGGCAGGATGTCTGCTACCCGCCGGCTCTGAGCCGTCGGGCATTTGCAGAAAGGTTGGGCCATAAGTTTTTTTTCCGGTGATGGCGAAATCAAACAAAGCAGCGCCAAGAACGCGTTTAAGTTTTTCAACAGAGATCTCTATACCATGGGCGGCGCACCTCCGGGTAGCATGACTTCATCTTCACGGCAGCGCGGAATCTCAACGGCGAATTAGGATCATAACTGTGCCGGCGTCCGCCGCGCGCCATTCGGTCCGGTGTCAATCACAGGTTCTCGTCGGTTCATGTTGACAGCAAGGGCGCCATCGCATACTTTTGCGGCAAGATAGCGATGTCCACGCCGGCAAATCTGCCGGTCACGTAGGGGGAACAATGGCGCACGATCTGATCATCAAAAACGGAACGATTATTGACGGCTCCGGATTGCCGGCCTTTCACGGCGACGTCGCTGTGAGCGGCGGACGCATCGTGGAGATGGGGCGAGTGAGCGGCGCAGCGGGCCGGGTCATCGATGCGGATGGCTTGGTGGTCGCTCCCGGCATCATTGACAACCACACGCACTACGATGCCCAGGTAACCTGGGATCCGCTGTGCACCTATTCTTGCTATCACGGCATCACCACCGTCGTCATCGGCAACTGTTCGCTGGCGCTGGCGCCGGCGCATAAGGAAGACCGCGACAACCTCGCGGGAGTTTTATCCCATGTCGAAGCGATTCCGCTGGAGGCCATTCAAGCCGGGGTCCAATGGTCCTGGGAAACCATCCCTCAGTATCTCAATGCCATAGACCGTCAGCTCGGCGTGAACGTCGCCTCGCTGATCGGTCATTCCGCCGTGCGCCGCTACGTCATGGGCGACGCATCCCAGGAGCGGCACGCGACCAATGAAGAGATCGCGGCGATGAAGGCGATTGTCCGCGAGGGCATCGAGGCCGGCGCCGTGGGCGTGTCCTTCGAGCGCAACCCGCGCCATTTCGACTGGGATGGCCGGCTCGCTCCGACCAATCTTGCTGCTGACTCAGAAATTTTCGCCGTGGCCGGTGTGGTCGACGAAGTGGGACGCGGCGTCATCCAGTGCGGCGGCGATCGCAAGCTCGGCACGGCGGTCGCCAAAACCAGCCGCTGTCCGGTTTTTTACGGCAACATCACGCAGGCGGCGGTCGCTCCCGATCGCTGGCGCAAGCAGTTAGAAGAGACCGAGAGCCTGATGCGTCAGGGACATCGTGCCTACCAGTTCGTCATGCCGCGGCCCGGCGACCTGCGTTACACGCTCAAGACCGCGCAGCACTTCGACGCCATGGCGACATGGAAAAATGTCATGTTGCTGCCGTTGGAAATGCGCAAAGAAGCTTTCCGCGACCCGGAGACGCGCGCCAAATTGCACAAGGAGGCGGTCGAGACGCCGATGAATACTAATTTCGCCGGCGACTTCACGCGGCGGTGGGATTTGCAGTTCGTGTTCAAGCCGGCGCTGGCGAAGAACCAACACCTGCGGGGAAAGAGCGTCGCCGAAATCGCGCGGGAACAGAACAAAGACGTGCTCGATGCGCTCCTCGATCTCGTGTTGGAAGAAAATCTCGAAACGGAGTTCGAACGGCGCGAAGTGAACAGCGACGAAGCAGCCATGAAAGCCTTGCTCACGAGCCCGTACACCATCATCGGACAATCGGACGGCGGCGCCCACGTGGTTTTTCGCACCGACTACAGTTACTCCACTTATCTCTTGTCGCACTGGGTACGTGAGAAGCAGATCATGTCCCTCGAGGATGCCATCCGTAAGCTCACCTTCATTCCGGCCTCGCTCTTCGGCTTGTTCGACCGCGGTCTGGTGCGGCCGGGCATGGCGGCGGACCTGATGGTGTTCGACCCCGCGACCATCGGCCCGCTGGAACCGGGCGAAGCCCATGACCTGCCGGGCGGCGCCAAGCGGCGCAAGCAACTCGCCAAGGGAATCGAGCTGACGGTGGTGAACGGCCAGGTGCTCATCGAAAAAGGCGAGCACACCGGCGCGTATCCCGGCAAAGTGGCGCGCAGCGCCAGTCCCGCGCGGCAATAGGCGGACCGTAGCTCTTCTGATAAACGCCGGCGAAGCCAAATTCGTGAGGCGAACAACTGTGTTTGCGGATGACGAAGTGCTCAAGCAATTGCAACAAATCGCCAAAAGTGAAAATAGCTCGGTTGCTGAAGTCGTCCGAAAGGCGCTCCATGAATATGTTTCGCGCCGTCGTCCAAAACGATCACGCCTCTCGCTTATAGGCATCGGCATGAGCGGTCGAAAAGATGTTGCGGAACGGGGCGAAGAGCTATTGGGCAAAAGATTTGGCCGCTGATGCCCAGCGTTCTTGTGGACAAAAAACATTCCCGATGTACTGATGTTGCGGACGATCCCTGTGCCATCGTTCAATTGCACAGCCAGAGCGAGTTTATAGCGATCTCCGCTCCGTCTCTCCACGAAACCGCCCGCTCCTCCCACAGTGTGGCGTAGGGTGCCAGTGATCCCAGATCAAGACAATTTACCGGGGGATACATTTCTCTCTACCTTTCGATATATATCGAAAGGTAGGGGGGATCAGGAATGGAGTGATGGAGTATTGGAATGCAGGGCTCGGAGATTGCACCGCCGAGACTCCCTTCGACATCGCTGCTCAGGATAGACTCCGGGCGCAGAGTAAAGAGTTCTTGATCAAGAAATACTCCGATCTCTGTCAACTCTGCCGCCGACCTGTAGTTGCCTGACGCGACAGAGGTGTTGGACTGATTGACAACACGTGCGCGGCGTTGTTACCATTTCCAGCAGTGAAAGCCGAATTGCTCCTTCGCGAACGGCACCAGCTCGATAGCAAATCATTCGTTGAGCTGCGCGTCTGGCGCGTGCCCCGATCGGTGCGGGCAAGCGGTCATGAATACAAGTATTCCTTGGCTTACGTAGAAAACGGCGAATGCGTGCTACGCTACGACAATGAAGCAGGCAAGGGCGATCATAGCCACTGGGCCGATGAGGATCGGCCCTATAATTTTACCACCCCGAAACAATTGCTGGCCGACTTTTGGTCAGACGTGGATACATGGAGGTCAAAATGAAAACCGTGACTTTATCTGTCGCTTCTCGTGACGATGTAAGCCGGCGCGCCAGTGCGGCTTTCAAGGGGAAGAAGCAAGGGGCACATATTTCTTTCAGGTCGATCGAGTTGCTCTGGCAGACCTTGACGAAAAAACGCTGGGAAGTGCTCAAGGCAATGACCGGGCAAGATGCCATGACCCTTCGGGAGGTAGCTCGACGCGTCGGTCGCGACGTGAAGGGGGTCCATCGCGACGTGCACGCGCTCCTCACTGCCGGCGTGCTCGATCGCACCGCCGACGGCCGCATTCATTTTCCCTACAGTGCGGTACGCGTCGATTTCACGCTGCATAAAGAGGTAGCCTAACACTTCCCGCTTCTCGGGAAATTAACGTACTGGATCGCCGATTCGAGGGCGATGATAAGAGGCAAAACCTTGAGAGAGAGAATGGAGTGCTGGAGTATTGGAATGCAGGGCTCGGAGATTTCACCGCCGAGACGCGGAGGCCGCGGAGTAAACGCGTTCTTGATTAAAAGAGTCTCCGAACTCGGCGAACTCTGTGCCTCTGTGGTGAATACTTCCCGGCCGGCCTGATCTTCTATACGAGTCCTTTTTCCTGGGCGTAGCGGGCGAGCTTGGTGCGGCTATCGACGCCGAGCTTCTGATAGATGTTGTGGAGATGGATCTTGACCGTTCCCTCGCTGATGGTAGCTTTAGAATGTAACGGGCCGCTTCAGGTAAAAGAAAGTGTCGCCAAAAACATCGGCGTGGGCATTTCTTATCTGGGCAATCTCAAAGCGGACGTGGATAGCGGCCAATTTGCCGTTTTTAAAGGCGCCGATTTTCAGTTCACGACGCTCAGCTACATATTGTTCAGTAAAAAACGCGGGTTGTCTCCCGCCGCTCATGAGTGTCTGAGATTGCTGCGCCGGGCCAAGCGAATTCCGGACAGCAACAAGCTCGGCAAGATTACCCCGGCGACGAAAACAGCGGAGATTTAATCTCGTCTCAAAAAGCCGGAAATTGGCCTGCTTGATCCCTCTAATTGATTCGGCTTTGCGCGAATTACTCGCCTAAGTTCTCATCTTCCCAATCTGCACCGCCCAAACGGGTTCCTTTTCGCCCTTGAGCCTAGGAAGATTTGCCAAAAAAAGTGTGTCAATGCTCGCTACGCCACTTTAAAAACGTGCGCCGGATTCGGTTGGCCCTTGAGCTCGACGGGTCCCAGGTCCTCGATACCAGTCATCGCCCCAGCCAGACTCCGGCGCACCGCTTCCGAGATCAACAACCGGGCTTGAAACTCCTTGGTCGCCTGCTCCAGTCTTGACGCCATGTTCACAACATCGCCGATGATGGTGTATTCCTTTCTCTGGGAGGAGCCGACATTGCCCGTGACCGCCTCACCCATGTGCAGGCCGATGCCCACGCGCGTCGGGTGAATCGTGCCGGCGGCATTCAGCCGGTCGAGGCGCTCGAGGATCTCCAGGGACGCGCCCACCGCATGGGCGCAGCGCTCGGCGTCATCGATGGGGGCACCGAAAACCGCCATGAATCCGTCGCCGAGAAACTTGTTCACGATCCCCTGGTGTTCGTTGACGATGTCGATCATGAAGCCGAACAGCGTATTCAGATAGGCCATCACGGCCTCCGGCCTCTCGCCCGCCGCGTAACTGCTGAAGTTGCGAATATCGAGAAACATCACGCAGACGTTGCGCAATTCACCGCCAAGCTCGACCGGCTGATGCAGCAACTTGTCGGCGATTTGCGGCGAGACGTACTGGCCGAAGATCCGCACCGCCCGGTCGCGCTCCTGCACGGTGCGCAGCGATGCTTCGACCTGGCGCTTGATTTGTCGAGCGAGCAGTCCGGCGACCAGCCCGGCGACAAACAGGATGAGCGAGCGATTAAAATGAAAAACCGGCGCGCGCCACATCTCCGCCTGTGGCTCGGGCTCCAGTGTGCCGATCGCGAGATACGCAAAAATGAAATGCTCCACGGCCGCGACCAAGCCGGTAAAAAGACAGAGCCGCGCGTCCAGTTGAAGAATCGAGAGCAGGATAAAAAAGAAATAGAGCAGGAAGGCCGGCGAGCCGAGCGCGTCGCGCGCGCCCATAAAGGACACCGCCATGAACAACATCACGGTCGGAATGGACGTCTCCACCAAAGCATTCAGGAAGCGTAGAGCGGCGGGAGGCTCGCGTCGATGCTCGATCAGCCAACCGATTGCGGCACGCAGCGCCCATTCGTAGGCGAGCACCAGTGCCTGCAGGGATAGGATCCACGGCAATTGAGCCTGGAGCCGGACGCGGAATGCGAAATCAAGCAGGCCCGGCGCGAAGGCAAAGAAGCTGTAGGCGCAAGCGGCAAACGCAAAAAGCCCGGCCAGGATGGTCACCCGCAGCCGTTCGCTGCGGAGGATTTCCGTCGTCAGCGAGTCCTGATAGATGCGTCCCCAATCGAGGATCTTAATTGGCGCGTTGCTCATCGGCGTGGCACGGCTTGATGGCTGCTCCCTGGGTATTTGAATAAATCGCGAAGCGTTCCGAATTCGCCGGCGATCCATGCTTTCGATTCTTACTGGAAAACCCACCGTTCATCCTTGGAGAGCCTCAGGACGAACGGAGGAGCGGTGGAAATCATAGCCGTAGTTCCGTTCATGCTGAGCCTAGTCGAAGCATTCATTGGGCTTTTCAGCAAAATCGCTTTCGTCTCCGGACCCGGCGCACTATTAAATGGGGTACTTTATAACAACCGCGTGCACAAGCTCGCGTTACCAGCTTGACAACCCCCGGGCAAGTAGATACCCGAAACTATGCGCAGGAGTTTTTTAGTTTTATTGATTGCGGTCATTTGCAGTCGCACTCAGGGGTTCGCGCTCGAGCGTCATATTCACGCCGGGATATGGACCACATTTTAAGCGCCATCATGAAGGGCGGCGGGGACGCCCTTGGAGAAGTGATCGGGCTCGTCATCGTTGGCCTCTTGATGCTCGCGGGCGTGCTGCCGATTTACTTCATCATGAAGAAGATTTCCGGCAGCAAGACGACTTTCTCTGAAGACTTGCAGGAATTTCTTACTGCCCGGCCTCAGCGTCAGTCTCGGCCGGAAACTTTGCGACTGTTGTCCGCACTGGATTCGGTTGAATCCGTCGTCCTTCAGGTCTACAAGTACGCGCTCATCCTCGCAGTAGTCCTGGGCTCTGTCTTCATCGTGTGGTTCTTCAACAGCACACAGAACGACGCGGAACGCGACTTTCTGCGGCTCTATTTCGGCGGCGGATATTTATTTCTGGTCTTCTGGGTCGTCGGCAGCTTTGTGATGATCAAACGGCGCCGAGCGCGGATCTCCGGCGGGCAAACCGGTATCCCTAGTATCAATTTCCAAATTCCGCAGGCCACCACCGAGACCATCTTGCTGAATGAGACCTCATTGCAAGCGGCACGGATGTGGATTACGGCGGGGGAAACCATCGAATCCGTGTGCGGCCACATCAACCCGGAGTACAAACAGTGGGACGCGGTAAAACGCCGGGCTTTTGAAATGGCGGTAAAGGGCGCCGTGGCATCGGGCAACTCGCCTGCCGCAATGGCTCAAACCACCTCTCCTCCACCCCAATTCCCCACCCATGTTGGCATTGACCTTACTCCGGGCGTCAAAACTGCACCGTCAAAAGACGACCGTCCGTCGGAATCGGCGCTCACTCCACAGCAGATCGTCATTGTCGTCATGGTCTTTCTGTTTGCGGTCGGCACCTTCAGCGTCATTCTACTTATGTTCAGAGGCTTGCCCTTTTAGACGATGGAGCGGGTTGTTAACCTGGATTATTCATGCCACGAGGAAACCCGCTGACACTCTGTGGATCGAGATGTGACTCTGGAGGAACGAAGGCACCGGCGCGAATGTTTCAATTTTATCTCGGCTCCCGGCGCGAGGTTTGACCTTTTCGCTGCTGATCAACTCGCCCCGTCGCATCTTGAAGGCGCAACTGCTTTGCCTTCGTTCCGGAAGGGTTGCAACTCGATCGCAGCTTTACCGCGAATAATCCGGGTTAACTCAACTCCGGCCCCATTTCCCTACACCCGCTCCCAGCTTTGTAGCATCAGCATGTAGTTGGCGCGCCCGTACACGTTGGGATTGGGAACCCGGCCCTGACTCATGTTACCGCGCATCTGACTGAGCGAAGACCATTCGTTCTCTTCCATCCATGCCTCGAGATCGGCGCGGACTTTTCGGATGTGGCCCGGCCCGTTCTTGAGCAGCGCCGACACCATCTGCGTGACATGGGCGCCCGCCATGGTGGCCTTAACGACATCCACCGCGCTGTGAACCCCGCCGGTAACCGCAAGGGAAGCTTTGGCCCGTCCCGAAAGCGCGGCGAGCGCGCGCAGGCGCAGCAGCAGTTCGGAGGAATCCGAAAGTTGCAAGCTGCGCAACACATCGAGATCCTTGATATCGATATCGACTTCATAGAAGCGGTTGAACAACACCAGCCCGTCGGCGCCGGCGGCGTCCAGCTGGAGCGCGAAATGGGCGAAGGCGGTGAAAAACGGCGACAGCTTTACGGCTACGGGAACGCTCAGCCCGCGCTTCACTTCGCGCAGCATCTCGGCGGCCTGGCGCTCGACCTCCGCGCCGCTGGTCTCAAGATCGGTCGACGGATGGTACAGATTAAGCTCCAGGGCGTCGGCGCCGGCTTGCTCGATGAGACGCGCGTAGGAAAGCCAGCCGCCCGGAGTCATACCGTTGAGCGAGGCGATCACCGGAATCGCTACCGATTGTTTCACGCGCCGCAAGTGGTTTAGGTATTCCTCGGGCCCGAGCACGAAGGAGTCAAGGCTGGGAAAATAGGTCACGGCTTCGGCAAACGAATCATCGTGCCTCTCCCGGTGGATCTCGCTCGCCTCCTGCTCGCGCGTGATTTGTTCCTCGAACAGTGAGCGCAAGACAATGGCGGCGGCGCCCGCGTCCTCGAGCTGCTTTACGGTGTCGAGATCGTCGGCCAGCGGCGACGCGCCCGGGACCAGGGGATGCGGTAAATTCATTCCGAGATAATTTGTGCTGAGATCCATCTCGTCCTCCTACTTTGCCGGCGTCACGCCGTCGGTGTCTTCGTCCTTGGCTTCGACCTGGGGCACCGTGATGCCCGCGAGCTGCTCGTAAAGCGCGTAGCGCTTCTGCGCCGCCTCGTGAGCTTCCTTGAGAAAATGCTTGAAGCGCGCCGGGTCGGTGCGCTCGACCACGCGGAAGCGCGCCTCGTTGCGCATGTAGTCGGCCACGCGCGCCTTGGGCGGACCGTAGTCGAGATGGAGCGGCGGTTCGCCCCTGGCCAGACGGCGCGGATCGAAGCGGTAGAGCGGCCACACGCCGGAATCCACCGCCAGTTTCTGCTGCGTCATGCCGTGAGCCATGTCGTAGCCATGGGCGATGCAATGGCTGTAGGCGATGATGAGCGAAGGACCGGGGTAGGCTTCGGCCTCGATAAAGGCCTGCGCCGTTTGCGCCATTTTGGCGCCCATGGCGACGCGCGCGACGTACACATGGCCGTAGCTGTTTGCCAGCAGTCCCAAATCTTTTTTTGCCACGCTCTTTCCCGCCGAGGCGAATTTCGCCACCGCGCCGAGCGGCGTCGCCTTCGATTGCTGGCCGCCGGTATTGGAGTAAACCTCGGTATCCAAGACCAGCACGTTTACGTTGCGGCCACCGGCCAGCACATGGTCGAGGCCGCCGTATCCGATGTCGTAAGCCCAACCGTCACCGCCCACCAGCCAGACGCTTTTTCTGACAAGATAGTCGGCCATGGTTTCGAGCCGGCGCGCCTCGGGCGCGACGATGGCGGCAAGCCTTGAGCGGAGCGCTTTGACGCGCTCGCGCTGCGCGCCGATGCCGAGCTCGCTCGACTGATCGGCGCCAAGCAGTTCCCGCACCAGTTTACTGTCCAGTTTGCCGCCGAGCGTCTCAAGCAGGTTGCGCGCGCCGGCCATATGGCTGTCGAGCGCGAGGCGAAAGCCGAGGCCGAATTCAGCGTTGTCCTCGAACAACGAATTGGCCCAGGCCGGACCGCGCCCGTCACGGTTGGTCGTGTACGGCGTGGTCGGCAGATTGCCGCCGTAGATCGACGAACAGCCGGTGGCGTTGGCAATGAGCAGCCGGTCGCCGAAGAGTTGTGTCAGCAGTTTGATATAAGGCGTCTCGCCACAACCCGCGCACGCTCCCGAATATTCGAAGAGCGGCTCGAGGAACTGCGAGCCCTTGTGATCAAGGCGCGTGACCTCGCTGCGGTCGATCTCCGGCAGGCCGAGGAAGAATGCGTAATTCTCGCGCTCCGCGTCACGCAGCGGCGCCTGCGGCTTCATGTCGATCGCCTTGTGGCGCGGGTTCGTGCGGTCCTTGGCCGGGCAGACGTTCACGCATAAATTACAGCCGGTGCAGTCTTCCGGCGCCACCTGGATTGTGTAGGCTTTGTTCTTGAAGTCGAGCCCCTTGTAGGGCGTCGACTGGAAAGTGGTCGGCGCATCGCCGAGCTCCGCCGGGTCATAGACTTTGGCGCGGATCGCGGCATGAGGGCAGACCAGCGCGCACATGTTGCACTGGATGCATATCGACGTGTCCCACACCGGAATCTCCTGGGCGATACTGCGCTTCTCCCATTTTGCCGTGCCCATGGACCAGGTGCCGTCAACGGGAAATGCGCTCACGGGGAGCAGATCGCCTTTTCCCGCCATCATCACCGCTGTGACTTTTTGCACGAAGTCGGGGGCTTGCTCGGAGACCAGCGGAGGGCGGTGACGCGCCGCGCTTGCCGTGCCCGGCAGTACAATCTCATGGAGGTGCGCAAGCGTCTGGTCTACCGCCTCGAAGTTTCGCCGCACCACGTCCACGCCCATCTTGCCGTAGGTCTTCTCGATCGCTTTCTTGATTTTTCCGATGGCTTCGTCGCGCGGCAGAACGCCCGAAATGGCAAAATAGCAAGTCTGCATGATCGTGTTGATGCGTCCGCCCATGCCGGTTTCCTTGGCCACCGCGTAGGCGTCGATGGCGAAGAAGCGGATTTTTTTCTCGACGATCTGTTCTTGCATCTCGCGCGGCAGGCGCTCCCAAAGGCCGCGCGGCGCGTCCGGCGCGTTGAGCAAAAACACCGCCCCGGTCGCTGCGTGTTCGAGCACATCGATCTTATCGACGAATTCGAACTGGTGGCAGGCGACAAACTTTGCGTGGGTGATGAGGTAGGCCGATTGGATCGGTCGCGGCCCCGCGCGCAGGTGCGAGATGGTGATGGCGCCGGATTTTTTTGAGTCGTAAACAAAGTAACCCTGGATGTAGCGGTCGGTCTCCTCGCCGATGATTTTAATCGAGTTCTTGTTGGCGCCCACGGTGCCGTCGGCGCCCAGTCCGTAGAAGAGCGCCGTGTCGACATCGGCGCCCTCAGTGCGAAACGACGGGTCCCAGACAAGCGACCGGTGTGTCACATCGTCGATGATGCCGATCGTGAAGTGGTTCTGCGGTCGGCCTTTTGCCAACTCGTCGAAGACCGCTTGCACCATGGCCGGCGTGAACTCCTTTGATGACAAGCCGTAGCGGCCGGCGAGCACGCGCGGCCGCGCGCCCATGGGCTCGCCTTCGGCGCGTGTCTCGGCGAGCGCCGCCAGAACTTCGAGATAGAGCGGATCGCCCACCGCGCCCGGCTCCTTGGTCCTGTCGAGCACGGCGATGGCGCGAGTGGTGGGCGGCAGTTTGGCGCGCAGCGCGGCGACGGAGAAAGGCCGGAATAGTCTGACCTTGAGGAGCCCGACTTTTTCTCCACGGCCGGCCAGATACTGCACAGTCTCGTCGACGGTTTCAGCCGCCGAACCCATCAGCACGATCACGCGTTCGGCCTCCGGGTGGCCGGAATAGTCAAACAGGCTGTAGCGCCGGCCCGTCAAGCCGGCGAATTGCTCCATGATCTTCTCGACGATCGCCGGGCAGTCGTCGTAAAAGCAGTTGATCGACTCGCGCGCCTGGAAAAACACGTCGGGGTTCTGCGCGGTGCCGCGCAGCACCGGCCGGTCCGGAGTCAGGGCGCGCTCCCGGTGCGCCTGCACCTTGTCCTCCGGTATCAGCAGGCGGAGATCATCGTCGTGCAGCTCTTCGATTTTTGCGATTTCGTGGGAAGTGCGAAAGCCGTCGAAAAAATGCACGAACGGGACGCGCGACTCGAGCGTTGCAGCGTGCGCGATGGCGGCGAAATCCTGCGCTTCCTGCACCGATGCGGAGCAGAGCATGGCGAAGCCGGTCTGGCGGCAGGCCATGACGTCCGAGTGATCGCCGAAGATCGACAACGCATGAGTGGCTACGGTGCGCGCGGCAACGTGCATCGTGAAAGGCGTCAACTCGCCGGCGATCTTATACATATTGGGGATCATCAGAAGCAGCCCCTGGGAGGCCGTGAACGTCGTCGCCAGCGCGCCCGCCTGAAGCGCGCCATGCACGGCGCCCGCCGCTCCCGCCTCGGACTGCATTTCGACCACGTCCGGAACATTACCCCAGAGGTTTTTACTCCCCTGGCTCGACCACTGGTCCGCGAGCTCGCCCATGGTCGAACTGGGAGTGATCGGATAAATGGCGATGACCTCGCTTACACGATACGCCACCGAAGCGGCTGCCTCGTTGCCGTCCACTGTCACCTTCCGCCGCACCGACCGGCGTTCACCGATAGTGTCGTTCATAGGTTTTTCGATGCTCCTCGTATTGCTATCCAAAAACTAACACCAACATGTTTGTCATAGCGTGGCGCTTAAATACCCGGAAGTCGAAGACTCTCGGATTCGGAATTTCTTCCCGCCAAGCATGTCCTGAGTCTATCGAAGGGGCGCAAAGACGCTAAGTTCAGAATTCTTATTCTCTTAACTTTGCCCCTTAGCGCCTTTGCGGGACATAATCCGATTTCTTTGCTTTGCGCCCTTTGCGTTCTTTGCGCGAGATATTCCGAGACTGACCGGTGCGCCAGTGCACCCTAACCAAACTGACTGTTCCCCGACAGGCGAACCTCTTTTTCCCAGCCCCGTCTGGGAAGAAGCGTGTCTTGCTATCGTGAATGTTCGCGCAGCCTGTGCAAATTCTTCAACGCAAAAACACCCCGGATTCCGCTGCGCTGCATCCGGGCTACGAACTACGAACTGACTGTTCGCCGACAGGCGAACCTCTTTTCTCGCCGCCACTTCGCTAAACAAATTTTGGCTTCTCACATCGGGAAATTGTAGGCCTATTTTCGAGAAATACCTAGCCATATCAGCTGTGCGTCCGTTTTTATTCTTAAAACTGCAAATTCGCAGTTCGTTATTCTCAGACACGAGAAGTCGACGCCGGAATTTTCTTGGTTGCGAGACTCACGCATCTGGTATCAATGTTGCGCAGATCGAGGGAAAGTTCAGAACTCTGTGCGCCGCGACCCAACGGACAACAGTAGGCCATGAAGCCTAAAGAGGAGAAGAGTCATGTCAGAGATGCGCCACGATATCGCGCGCGTGTTGGATAATCTGCACGACGGCCTTTACTTCGTCGACCGCAAAAGGCGAATTACGTACTGGAATAAAGCCGCGATCGCGCGCTCCAGACGGTTACAAAGACGCTGGCGTCATCTTGCAGACCGTTCGATACTAATCGGACGTTGGGGAGGAGAGGAATTCGTAGGATTATTTTCCAACGCCAACGCGGAGATTCTGACCGATATCGCCGAAAGACTATGCATGCTTGTGCGGAATTCACGGGTTGAAACGGACACCGGCCCCCTGTGCGTAACCATCTCGACCGGAGGCACGATTTCCACAATCGCGGATACTCCACTCTCGATTCTGAAGCGAGCGGACGCGATGATGTACCGCAGCAAACAGAACGGGCGCGACCGAGTCACAATCGGGTGACTCGAACTTTTTCAAATCGACTCTGCCGTTCCCACTCGTCAGCCTGTCGTCGCTCAAGTTGGAAATACAAAACGTTGTTCGCGGAAAAGTTTTACGCACGCTTCCACCACCGCGGCGTCATACAGCGTACCCTTGTGCGCGGTGATCTCCGCCAGCGCGGCGTCCACGCCGAGGGCGGGGCGGTGGGGCCGGTGCGAGCACATCGCCTCGGCCACATCGGCGACTGCGAGAATGCGCGCCTCCAGCGGGATCTCCTCGCCCTTCAGTCCTTCGGGGTAACCCGAGCCATCGAGCCGCTCGTGGTGGTGCAGGATCATACCGGCGACCGGCCACGGGAATTCGATGTTTTTGACGATCTCATAGCCGACCTGCGTGTGTGTCTTGACGAGCTGGAGTTCATGCTTGCGCAGCTGCCCCGGGCGGTTGAGAATCTCCGCCGGGATCGAGATCTTGCCGATGTCGAAGATCGTCGCGCCCAGCCGGACGCCCTCGATCCGCTCCGCCGACAGGCCAAGTTCGCCGGCCACGGCGGCGGCAAGCTCGGCCGTCCGCTTATGATGACCGGCAGTGAATGGATCGCGCATCTCAACGGTGAGCGCGATCGCCTCGACTGTATCTCTCAGGCTGCGCTGCATCCTTTCCGCCGCCTCGCGCCGGACCCGATTGGCCAAGGCGAGGGCGATCTTATCGGCGAGCTGGCACGCGAAGGTAATCTCATCGTGCTCCCAGTGGTGCGGCTTCTCCACGTGCTCGAGACACAGAAGCCCCAGGTGTTTGCCAGAGATCCGCACCACCGCGTCCAGCACCGACGTGATTCGCAGCGGTTTGAGATAGCCCTCGACGTAACCCGCCGCCGTGCGCGGGTCGGTCAACGGATCGTCGGCGTCCACGAAGCTGGAGTTCTTCAGAACCTCGAACTCGTTGGTGAACTGCGACTCGCTGAGCACACCGCCGGCCGAGTGCCGCGCCGGCGTCGCCTCGTACAGATCGATACAGCGCAGTTCCGTTTCGTCCTCATTGAAGAGCCAGACATTGGCCCGCTCCACGCCGGCCGTCTTCACCGCGAGTTCAGTGATCTCGCGCGCGAACCGCTCGACATCGCCCGCGATGAGCGCATCGGAAAGGGTCAGGGCGCCGACGGCATCGCGCTGTGCCTGTATGCGTCGCAGCGCGGCGAGCCGAGTCTCTTCGATTTGCTTGCGCTCGGTAATATCCAGATACGTCCCAAGTACGCCGCTGACCTCCCCCTTGGAATCACGCAGCGGCAGCTTGCTCGTAAGCAGCGTGATGCTGTTTCCCTCGGGGGTTGTCTGGGGTTCTTCGATTAACAATTTGGAGCGCCCGCTCTCGATGACCTGGCGGTCATCGGCCCGATACAATTCCGCCTGATCACGCCACCCCATCTGATAATCATCTTTGCCGATGACGTCCCTTGGATCGGCAAATCCCGCATCGCGCGCGAATATCGTGTTACAGCCCAAGTAAACGAGATTCTTGTCCTTCCAAAATACCCTCACGGGTATTGTGTTTAATATCCCTTCGATGAGGTGCTGTGATGCGCGAAGCGCTTCATCCGCCTGTTTGCGCTCGGTAATGTCGCGCGCTATGCCCTGGTAGTAGCGTTTTCGCTCGATCTCCACCCGCCGCAGGCTGACCTCGACCGGAAAGGTCGAACCGTCCTTGCGGCAGTTCACGGTCTCGAACAGCGCGCTGTCCGAGGATCCCAGCTGCCGCTGCAGATCCACATCGTCCTTTTCGTGTCCGGGCGCCCGCAGGATCGAGCGCGGGGCGCCGATCAATTCCTCGCGCCGCCATTGGAACGCCTCGACGGCGCGATCGTTGACTTCGACGATGCGAAACTCGTCGTCGAGTAGGACGATCATGTCGTTCGCGTATCTCGAGAGGTAGTCAAAGTGCTTTACCAGCGCCTGGCGCTCGAGCGCGACTTTGGCATCGTGCAAAGCCTGGCGCGTAGCCACGGAACGCCACCACAGAACGACTACCCACGCGGCGATGACGAACACGAATAGCATCATCGCGGCGAGCTTCAGCGCAAGACTGTAAATCCGGGCATTGGCCTCGTCCCTGTCGATCTTCACCACCAGACGCCAATCCGGTCCGGGCACGGCGCGCAGCGCGGCGACCACGCGTCGCCCGGCATAGTCAACGCCTTCCACAACCCCCTCGATGCCGCGCGCAGCCATGGCGGCGGGAAGATCCGGCCGATTGATGGGGAAACGCAGGTTTAGCGCGGTAGCCTTCGCGTTGCGTACGTCCGTAAGAAATACGACCTCCTCGCGCTCGCGCCGCACCAGGATGGATTCGGTGCTCAGTTTCAGCAGCAGCGGTTCCTCCAGCAGCGGGAAAATGAACGTGTCCGGGAGAACGCGCAGTAGTACGACCGCAACCGGTTTCAGCGCGCCATTTTCGACCGCCAGCACCGGCGCAAAGAATTCGAGCACGGCCTTTTGGCCTGGCGCATCCAAAATATCAAAGTCGGAGACCCCGATGGTTTCGCTGTTCGCGGCCCTGATCACCTGTTCGAGGTTCTTCGGCCCGGTTACGATGCTTGATCCAACTGCCAGCTTGCGGTTTCCCTGGCGGTCAAACAGGATGATGCCACCATAGTCATAGGTGCCAATCAGTGCCGCGAGACGCGCCTCGATAGCTGTTGATTCCTGCCCGAAAGGCCCTCCCGAAGCCAACCAGCGGGCGACGCTTGCGCCGAAGAAGGGATCGTGACCGAGCAAATAAGCATCGCCCTGCCGCTCCGTAAACCAGGCGGAGAGACGGCTCGCTTTCTGGTTGGCGATCTCCGTCAGATCGCGATGCATTTCGTCTTTGAGTTGCGCGCTCTCGGTATAGAACAGCAAGGCGCCCGCTGCGGCAAGAACAAACGCAAGGACAGCGAGGATCTTGCTGGGCGTGTCGAACCAGGAGAATTTGCTAGCCTGTCGGGCCGCTGACGGTGTGCTGTCCTTGTCCATGATTTCCGCCCGGGCACGGGTCAGATCATCGCGCCTGGCCGCAGCTCGTTGAACGCGAACCGTTTTTCGCCGAACAAGCGCAGGCACGCGTCCACCGCGGAGGCGTCGTACTGGGTGCCGCGGCACCTGGCAATTTCTTTCAGGGCGGCGTCAATCCCGACCGCGGGCCGGTAGGGCCGGGCCGCGCTCATCGCCTCGATCGTATCCGCGACGGCGAGGATTTTTGCCTCGATGAGAATGTCGTCAGTTTTCAGCCCGCGCGGGTAACCCGAGCCGTCGAGCCGTTCGTGGTGCTGCCACACAATGTCCGCGATCGGCCACGGGAAGTCCACATCCTTCAAGACGTCGTAGCCCGCCTGGGCGTGGGTCTTGATAATTTCGTATTCAATTTCGGTCAGGCGCGTGGGCTTGCTCAGGATTTCCGCCGGAATCTGAATCTTGCCGACATCGTGCACCATGCTCGCCAGATGAAGGCCGTGAATCTGGTCGTCCGGCAGGTCCATTTCGCGCGCGATGGCGGCGGCGAGCTCGGCGACGCGATTCTGATGACCGGCGGTATAGGGATCGCGGATTTCGATTGTAGCGGCGATCGTCTGCACCGTGGATTCCATGCTGCGCTCCAGCCGCTGTGCGCTCTGTTCGTGCGCTGCGCGCGTTCGCAGGGTCACGATGCCGAAGGCGATGTCGTTGGCGAGCCCTGAAAGCAGCCGGATTTCTTCCGCGTCGAAGCCGTTGCGATTGTCCGCGTAAATGCTCAGCACGCCCAACACCGTGCCGGCGGACAGGAGCGGCAAACAGAGCACCGATCGGTAGCCGAGCTTAAT
>CAMLCX010000029.1 GCA_946478635.1 uncultured Pseudomonadota bacterium | reverse complement strand
GCGCAGATGCCGGCGCCGCAGCAAATAGCGCAGCCGCTAGCAGTGCTAACTTCACAAACCTCTTCTTCATTTTTTGCCTCCTTGTTTTCCTGAGTTCGTATTTACAAATATTGGACTTTTCGCCGACACCAGCAAAAGGACGACATATGTCCTTATTTCCTTGACGGTTGTACTTAATAGGCGAGTTTCCAGCAATACGCGAGTAGTATGATTTTCATGGCTATGCTTTAGACATTGACTAATTTTCTACGACTTATGTCCTAATGGGGGATGCAAATTCAGGTGATTTGGCAGTTTTTGGACCTCTCTGGGTTGCCGAGGTCGGGAGCGGAACTTTCCGGTTACGCCGACGTGAGTATTCTGTTATGAACTGAGCCGGAGCGATATGTGCCCCGGTTAATTTTTTCCAGGCTATTTCATCGAGGCATCTTTATGATCAGGCAACCGAAGAACGTCGCGCAGCTTTTCGTCCTCGTCACCTGTTGCTCAGTCGCAATTTCTTCCTGCGCGCCGCGGATCGTGCGCGTGAGTCCAACGGAAGGGTCGCCGGCGACGGTTGTAAACGTATCGATGGAATATTTAGTCGGCTGGCCGCGCGTAGAAATCGGCAAAACAATTATGGATTGGCCGCAGCTCAAACTCACCGCCGCCGACATCGCGCGCAAAGAAGTACCCGGCGAAGAATTGATTTGGATCGAGGACAAGATTCTCCAGTTCAAAATTCCCGACCTGCCCCCGGGAGAATATGAAGTCATCATTCATGACGACAAAGGCCCGCCGGGAGATTTAACCTACTCTTTCTTAGAGACCACATCCTACGTTATTTTCCCGCCCGTGTGGCCGTTTGTATTCCGCTCCAATCGCACGCAGTTTACCTTTCGCGTATTGCCCACGCCATGAGACGCCGCGCCAATTTTTGGGCGCGCTGGTCGAGGATATGTCCAAACTTTACACAACTCATTTTGCGCGAAACTCTCATGGATCTCTCATCTCAAGCTGGTTTCAGTTGTGACGCGCGCCGTCGTTGCCTTTTCGGCAGCCACTTGAATTACGCCATCAACTCGAATCCTGCGCACCCAACCGAGTCTACGGCTGAGCAATTTCAGCGCCCGGCTCGACCCTGAGAGCATCTCACTTAGCGCGAAGCGGTCGCGGTACTATTGGGAATTTGGTGGCGATTTGTGGCGGAAAACCTTGACTCTAAGCTGGGTCAGCATATATGATCGAGGCCTAAGACCGCGAAAAGGTGCAATTTATATGAAATCAAAATTGTTAATCGCACTGCCGGTATTTTGCGCGTGGGTGGCCGGTTGTTCTTCGCTCTCCATGCCGTCCATGCCATCGCTGCCATCGCTGCCGTGGAGTTCCGCCGCGAAATCCGATCCTACGGCCGAGGCACTTTTCGAAGAGGGCAATCGCAGCTTCAATGACAAGCGTTATGTCCGCGCCATCGATAGCTATTCGAAACTCAGAAGCGATCATCCCTTCAGCCCGCTGATCACCGAGGTCGAGTTGAAAATGGCCGACGCCTACTATCGCAATCAGCAGTATCCTGAAGCGATCAACGCGTTCAAAGAATTCCAGTCGATGCATCCAACCAACGAGAATATCCCTTTCGTAATATTGCGCCTGGGGCACGCCCACTTCGATCAATTCAGCGGCGCGGATCGGGACCAGAAGAACACAGAGATCGCCAAGGGGTACTTTGAAAACGTCATCTCGACCTATCCCAAATCGACCCAGGCCGCCGAAGCCCGAGAAAAATTGGCCAAGTGCCTCGAGTATCTCGCCGAACATGAGTTCAACGTGGCGCAGTTCTATTTTCAGCAGCAAAAGTATCCGGCGGCGCGCGACCGCTTCGAGGAGATTGTTCGCAAGTACAAAGACACGCCGACCGCGGTCAAAAGTCTTTTTTATTTGGGCGAAAGCTATCGCATGGAAAAAAATTCGCTGCGCGCAACGCTCGCCTATGAGGCCTTGATTCAGCACTATCCGAACACCAAGTTCGCGGCGGACGCGCGGTCCCAACTGGCGCTGGTGGATAAAGAAAAACAAGACCCTCTCGCCTTGCTGCTGATGCGCGATCGTCGTCCAACAGCCGGCGCGGTTCAGGAAGTTCAGCCGGACCCTTCGCTCGCAAAGCTGCGCGATTTGAACCTTGTGGCAAAAACCGAGGTCGTTCATGAAAACCCGGGCGACGACAAAAGTATGTTACGGCGCTTTGCGGATAAGTTGAATCCGTTCTCTTCCTCCGACGATGGTAAAAAAGCGGAACCAAAATCAGAAAGCGCCATCGAGGTTTTAGCCAAGCGCAATCAGGCGCAAAAGAAAGATGAGTCGAGCGGACTGCTCGCCTCCCTCTGGCCTTTCGGGTCAAAAGACAGCAAGGCCACCGCAGCAGCCAGTGACGCGAGTGCCGGTGGCGTGGTCAATCAGATCGATGAGTCGTTAAAACAAAAGGGCATCGATTCCACGGCGCGGCAATCGGCATTAAAACCTCCGCCAGCAGATTTACCGAAGACGGACGATCTAGCGAAGGGACCGCCTCCGCCAACCGACACCGCTGCACTACTTAGTGCTATTGATGGCAATCTGAAAAAGACCGGTAAAAACGCCTCGGAACTCCCGCCTCCCCCGGAAGCCGCAGAAGGGTTTAAAGACGCGGCCGCCATTCAAGAACGCGTCGCCAAAGCGGCGCAGAACCAGCCGTCGCAAGATGTTCAAAGCAGCGGAATTCTCGGCAGCATCGATCAAAAGCTCCGCACCAAAGGAGTCGAACCCGGCAAATTCGAGCCGCCTCCGACGGTCCAGGAAGTGAAAGCAGCAGCGCAAAAACCGCAAGCGAGAAACATCGAGCTCGAACCAAAAGTCACGTTGGAAAAGGGACCGCTTTATCTAAACCCCGCGGATGTGCCGGCACAGGAAAAAGCTGCGGCGAGCGCAACGCCTTCCAATCCCAAGCCCGCGCAAGACGACGGCACAGTGAAAGAGCCGCCATCCAGGGTGCTCGTGAAGGGGCCGATTCAACAGCAAGCCGCCGCCCCTAAACCGGCGGAAACAAAAAGGCCGGCTTCCGGCCAAGAAGACGAGCCCAAAGGTGTGTTGGATCAAATTCGTCAGGATGTAGAAAACGCCAGCAAAGCCCTCAATCCATTCCGCTGGTAAGGCGCCAGCGCAGCATTCACTAGTCTAATTCCTTTGTTTTGGGGCGGAATCCGAATTCACCGGGCCGACACGAGTCCCCGACTTAACTTTTACCGGGTCGGCAGCGACCCATTCCCCTTCTCTCAGGCCTTTGACAACTGTCATTTCCGCGCCGCGCTCGCTGCCGAGAACAACCTGTTGGCGTAAAGCGCGACCGCCGGCAATTTTGTAAACATAATTGAGCTGTCCGTCGGTCTCTATCGACGACCGGGGAACTAATAGAACATCTTCATTGGTTTGCAAATCGAACGAAGCTTCAACCTTCATCCCTGGGCGCAATTTATTTTCTTGGTTAACGACTGCAATCTCTATCTCAGTGGCTTTGCCGGCGGCACGTTTCTGCGGCTCGATCCGAGTCACTTTACCCGCGGCGATTACGCCGGGTAGTTCCGCAGTCGTGATTGAAACATCCATTGCCGGATGCAGTCCTGCTAAAGCGTCGCCGCTAAGAGTCAGATTGATCCTTAGAATGTCCAGACTCGCGACCGAAAGCACGGCCGTGCCCTCGCCGACCATGACACCGGGCTCCACCCACCTGCGGATCACCCGGCCGCTGATTGGCGCATACAAACGGGTGAAGCCTTGCAACCCGCGCACCTGAGACAACATCGCCTCCTGTTGGGCCAGCTGCGCCCGCGCCAATGCGGCTTTTGCCCGCGCGGTTTCGACCGCGATCTCAGCTTGTTCCACATCGCGGCGCGCGATGAGATCTCCGCGCTGGAATTCGCGATATCGCGAGAGACTTTTCTCCGAATCAGCCAATTCGTCTTCTATAGGTCTCAGCGCCTGCTTGGCCGCTTCAACATTGCCTTTGAGCCCAGCAAGGCGCCGATCCAAATCGTCAGCATGGACGGCGGCAACGAGCGCACCAGACGGCACGAAATCCCCGACTTTGAAGCGCACCTCGATCAGTTTACCGGCCAAGCGCGAGACCACATCGATTTGCGTTTTTGGCTGCAACTCGCCCGCAAGCGTAAATTTTCCCGGCAAAGAAATCTTTCTTACTTGTTCGAGCTGTACGACCTGCGCTCCGGCGCCGGATCCCGCGGGCTGATCACTGGAGAGCAAATTGAAAACGTAAAGCGCGCCGACAAAGAGTCCGATGAGGAGAACTGAAACGAGGCCGGACAGAGATTTCATTATCCTAACCCGGATTATTCACGCTACGAGGAAAACCGATGACACCGTGTCGATCGAGGCGTAACCCTGGAGGAGCGAAGGCATCGGCGCAAATGTTTGTTCGTATCGATCATCGCTGGGCAAAGTGTTTGACCTTTTCACGACTAGCGGCGAAAGCAGTTCGTCCATTGGCCGCTTCAAGGCACGACTGCTTTGCCTTCGCTCTGGAGGGGTTATGCCTCGATTGTCGGTTTGCTGCGAATAATCCAGGCTAATGATCATCGAAATCCGCCCTGGAAGACAAACGCTGCTCGACAGCCGCAAGTGATAGACCCATACACGCAAACGGGCTAGCTTCGCGCCGGAAAGCTAGCCCGCATACAATCATTAAACCGCGGCCAGTTGTTCGTTCTGAGCTATGTTTCTGGAATCTTATGAGGCGCGGAATGATCGATGCCGAGCGGAGCTGGAGAAGCAACTTTGCTCGTCCCATGCAACCTCGCCGGCAAGCCAACGAGGAATTCCTGCAATTTTTCCAGATACAAGTACACCACCGGCGTAATATAAAGCGTTAGAATTTGCGAGATGATCAGGCCGCCGACGACCGCGATGCCCAACGGTTGCCGCGCTTCGGCCCCTGCGCCCCATCCGATCGCAATCGGCAGGGCACCAAAAATCGCCGCCATGGTTGTCATCATAATCGGCCGGAAGCGCACCAGGGCGCCTTCGTAGATTGCCTGTGCCGGCGCTTTGCCTTCGTTGCGCTGGCCCTCCAGGGCGAAGTCAATCATCATAATCGCATTCTTCTTGACGATACCGATCAACATGATCAAACCGACGAACGCATAGATGCTTAGGTCCATATTGAAAAGATACAGCGCGATCAGCGCGCCAAGGCCGGCCGAGGGAAGACCGGAAAGGATTGTCAACGGATGAATGAAGCTTTCATAGAGAATGCCCAGAACCAGATAGACGACGAAAACGGCAAGGGCCAGGAGGATCCACAAGCTGGCGATCGATTTCTGAAACTCCTGAGCGGTGCCTTGGAACGTGGTGGTGATTGTAGCCGGCATGACTTCCCGCGCCAGTTTGTTGATTTGTTCGACCGCGTCGCCCAGCGCCACGCCCTCGCGAAGATTGAATGAGATTGTCGCCGAGGGCAACTGGCCGGAATGGTTCACCGACATCGGGCCCACTGTATAGCTGAGCGTTGCCAGTGATCCGAGAGGGACCATCGGCTGAGCCGACGCGGCTTGGCCGGTTGTCGAGCGAATGTAGAGCATCGCCAGGGCCGATGGGTCGTTCTGAAACTTGGGATCAATCTCCACGATCACTTGATACTGATTATTAGGCGTATTGATCGTTGAAACCTGCCGGGTCGCATAAGCGTTCCAAAACGCCTCTTCGACTTGCCGTTGAGAAATGCCTTGAGCGGTAATGCCCATGGTCGAAGCTCGGTCGCGGTCTAGGACGACCTTGAGTTGCGGGTTTTTTAACTGCAGGTCGCTGCCCACGTCGCGAAAGTCCGGCAGCGCTCTAATGCGTTCTTCGAACAAAGCAGCATAGCGATAAAGTTCCGGCGCATCGGGGCTCTGCAGCGTAAACTGGTAGAGACTTCGGCTCAACCTGCCACCGACACGAATCACCGGCGGATTTTGCAACGAAACGCGGATGCCAGGAACCTGGGTGAGCTTGGGCCGTAATTCCCGTATCACCTCGTCGGCATTGAGCGTTCGCTCGCGACGCGACTTGAGCTTCATGAAGATCCGGCCCGTATTTCCGGTCAACGCCGCTCCGCCGACCCCGACGCTGGAGAAAAACGATTCCACGTTGGGATTCTTGGCGACGATGGCGGCAAGCTGCTGCTGATTTTTCACCATCTGTTCAACTGAAACTCCTTGCGCCCCCTCTGTGTTGATCAGGATCTGACCGGTATCCTCACTCGGGATAAAGCCCTTGGGCACCAGACCGAATATGTAGATCGTTGCCACCAACACCACCACCGAAGCCAACATAGTCGTAACATGGTGGCGCATAACCCAGGAGAGCGTGATTTCGTAGGTCTGGTTCATCGCGTCGAGGCAGCGCCCGAGAAAATGGTAGAACCGTCCATGTTTTTGGTCGTGCGGCGGGCGCAGGTAACGGCTGCATAACATCGGTGTTAAGCTGAGTGAAATGAACCCTGAAACGAGTATCGCCACACAAATGGTCACAGCGAATTCACGCAAAAGCCGGCCGAGCATGCCGCTCATGAACAAAACCGGAATAAACGCCGCCACCAGGGAGATCGTCATCGACACGATCGTAAAGCCAATTTCCTGCGCGCCCTTGACCGCGGCATCGTAGGGCTCTTCACCCAATTCCATATGACGCACGATGTTTTCCAAGACGACGATGGCATCGTCGACGACGAAACCGACAGCGAGAGTCAGCGCCATTAGCGACAAATTATTGAGGCTAAAGTCGAGCAAGTACATCACGGCGAAAGTGCCAATGATCGACATGGGCACCGCGAGGCCTGGGATGATCGTCGCTGACACGTTGCGCAGAAAAAGAAAGATAACGAGAATGACCAGAAAAACGGTTCCAATCAACGTGAGTTGAACGTCATGCGTCGATTCGCGAATCGATTGGGTGCGGTCGAAAAAGACTTCGAGCTTGATCGACTGTGGGATTTGAGCGCGTAATCCGGGAAGAAGCGCGCTAACCGCGTCGACGACCTCGACAACGTTGGCGCCGGGCTGGCGTTGAATGCCGAGGATCACCGCCCTCTTTTCTTTGAACCAGCTGGCCGCACGGTTGTTCTCAACGCTGTCGATGGCGCGGCCGACATCTTGAATGCGCACGGGAGCGCCGTTTCGATAGGTCACGACCAGGGACTGAAACGCTGCGCCCGATGTCAGTTGACCGTCGGAAACCAGTGTATACGCGCGCGAGGGAGCATCCAGGGTCCCGACGGGGAGATCGACGTTACCCCGTTGGATCGCGTTGACCACGTCATCTATGCCGATCTGCCGCACCGCCAGCTGGTTCGGATCCAACTGCACCCGGATGGCATACTTCTGTGAACCAAATACATCGACCTGAGCGACCCCGTTGACCATCGAGATACGCTGCGCCAGGATGGTTTGAGCAAACTCATCCACCGTCGACAATGGCAGCGAATCCGAAGTCAACGCCAGCAACAAAATGGAATTATTAGCGGGATTAACCTTCCGATATGAAGGTGGGTTCGTCATGCTGGGCGGCAGGTCACGCGCCGTACGCGCAATCATCGATTGGACATCCTGCGCTGCCGCATCGATATTACGGTTCAAGCTAAATTGCAGAGTAATTTGCGTCCGGCCAAGAGTGCTGGTCGAACTCATGGAATCGAGGCCGGCAATGGTGGAAAAATTTTTCTCCAGCGGCGTCGCCACTGAAGATGCCATAGTCTCGGCGCTCGCGCCGGCCAGGTTGGCGTTTACCGTAATGGTCGGAAAGTCGACGGTCGGGAGGTCGCTTACGGGCAGTGATTTGTAACCGAGAAACCCGAAAATAACGATGCCGACCATAACCAAGGTTGTCGTTACCGGCCGTCGAATAAACAGCTCGGATATGTTCATGACGCACCTTCACCTTTGGTTTTTCCTCTGCCGCTGCCTCGCTTTTTCGCCTCCCCGCCGCCGCTAAGGTTGGTGTCAGTTTTTGCCTGACCCTTGATCTCCACGCGAGACCCCGGTCCAAGCAAAAACTGTCCCTCGAGGACGACGATCTCGCCGGCAGAGAGCCCCTTGGCAATCACCGCTTCGCCTTCTTGGGTTCGCCCGACTGTCACAGGGCGCATTTCCACGCGCTTGTCTTCCTTCACGACAAAAACCTGCTGGCCCTCGGGACCGATCTGGATCGCCTCAGACGGTACCACCACCGCGTTGCCTTGGGTCTCGAGCGTGAGAATAACATTGACAAATTGCCCCGGCCACAGCCGTCGTTCACCATTGGTAAATTCCGATTTCAGCTTGATCGTCCCCGTCGAACGGTCGACGGCATTGTCGACGAAAGCTAAAAACCCTTGTTCCGGTCGTCCCTCATCTGACTGAAAGGTGGCTTCGACTCGTAGCTTCCCTCCGGCCATGTGTCGCTTCAAATCGGCCAGATGCTGCTCGGGAACGGCAAAGGTCACATTAATCGGGTTGATTTGGTTGATAACGACTAACGGGGCGCCGTCATTGAGGCGAATTAAGTTTCCTTCATTGATCAACAGGCTGCCAGCCCGTCCATTTACCGGCGCATAGATATAGCAATAACTGAGCTGAACCTTCGCATTGTCCACGGCTGCTTTGTCGGCATCGACTACCGATTCGGCGGCATCCGCGTTGGTTTTAATTTGATCATATTGTTCGCGCGAGACGTACTGCTTTTCAACGAGCTCAGCATAGCGCCGCACCTGTTCCCGCAGATTCTTGAGTTGGGCGGCGTCGCGCGCCATATTGGCCTCAGCCTGCTTCAGTGCCGCTTCAAAGGGACGCGGGTCGATAGTAAAAAGCAGCTGACCCTTTTTCACGTCCTGCCCTTCTTTGAAATGGGCCTGGGTAAGCACTCCGGTCACCTGGCTTTTCACAGACACCGTCGTGTAGGCTTCGACGTTTCCAACCGCGCGAATCTGCAGCGGCACGGCCTTCTGGACAGCGGTGACTACCATCACGGGAACAACTTCTCCACCACGCGACCGGCCGCCCGTTTGCCTGCCGGTGCCAGACGGTCGGCCTGGACCCGAGCCGGCGGCTTTTTCGGAAGTTGATTGGGTATCGCCTTGCGGCGTATTGAGCGACCAGGACTGATATTGCTGGAGGCCGGCAAAACCGCCCACGATGACTAGAAATGCAACGATCCAGAGAGAACGTTTCATAGCGACGTCTGTTGACCCTTTCCCGGCAGCCTGATCATTTGATCGACCCTGGTTTTAACACACCGACTCGAGTATCGCCCATCGCCCGTGCCAGTTGCGCATCAGCGATCTTGTAGTCGTAAATTGTGCGTATATAGGTGGTTTGGGCGTCCGTGTAAAGAGTCTCCGCGTCGGTAACCTCGATGATCGACCCAACCCCGACTTGATAACGTCCCTGCGCCAAATCCAAATTTTCCTTTGCCGCCTTGGCTGCCGAGTCGGTCGCATTTATGCGTTCTTGAAGTTCCACCACCCTAAGGTAACTCTGCTCGACATCCAGCGCAATCTGCTGCCGGCGGTCCTCTTCCTGGGCCTTGATATTGTAATAGTTGTGCAACGTTTCCTCGACTCGGTTCGTAGTGCGGAAACCGTCGAAGATGGGAATGACAATATTTAACCCCACGGACCAGGTGGGTTGCAGTGGAAACGTATTTAGCCCTGGTTCGTTACTCACGTGCCTTCTCCCATAGCTGGCATCGAACAGGAGATCGGGTAAGTGTCCCCGCCGGGCCACGGCAATCAGCTGATCGGCGGATCTGCGCTGGGCATCGAAGCTTTTTAGTTCGGAACGCGAGTCGAAGGCGATGTCCCGGGCGCCCGCAAGATTCATGGACAATTCGACTTCCGGCGAATCCGGCGCAACGGGCTGCTCAGGCAGGCGCGGCGATCCCATGGCGTTACGCAACGTCACCCACGCGATCTTGACATTATTCTCGGCGGCGATGAGATCGGCTTGCGCGCTATAGAGATTCGCTTCGGCGCGCGCCACGTCGATGCGAGCGCGCGTGCCCACCTCATAAAACCCCCTGGCTTGGCGCACCAGCAATTCGCGGCTGCGGACCGTCTCGCGACGGACCCGGACGACTTCTTGAGTGCCCAGGTAAACGTAATAGGCCTGTTTGATCGATAAGATGATGTCCTGCATCGTCGTCGTATAGTCCTCTTTTGTAGCGCTCAGCGTATCTCGCGCAGCCTGCACATTGCCTTCGCGTTTTCCGAAGTTATAAAGCGTCATATTGAAGCTTGCTTGGCTGGAATACGACTCTGATGCTTCGGCGGCGCCGCCATTCGTGCTGCTTTGCGAGGTTTGGTATCTATTGTTTAGACTCACCGTCGGATAATACGCTGACATCTGCTGTCCCAGCACGGCCGCCTGGGAGCCGATTCGTTCGCTGGCCGACTTGATCCTGGGGTGATTCTGCAAGCCGATTTGCACCGCGTCTTCTATCGTTAGAATTTTACCGGTGGGTGACAGGGAACTTTGAGCCGATGGCACCGCTTGAACTTGCATTGTAATCTCCGCGGCGTCGGCCGCGGCGAGGACTCCTTGCGCAAGCACACCTGCCACCAGCGAAATAAAAAGAAAATTCCGTGCGGTCATAGATTCGGTTCCTCCTCGATCAGGCCCGCAGAATATATGGGTTTTATCGCGCGAAAGCAAAAATGAAATGCCCTCAAATCAGCCCGTGTTAAACGGCCCGATTGAATTCTCGACGCCTCTTCATGGCAGCAATCCGAACACCCGCAAAGGCGCGCCGCTGCCGCCTTTGATCTTCACTGGAATGGCAAAAAGCGTAGCGCCCTTCGGCGGCATCAGCTCCAATCGCGCAACATTTTCAAAGATTGGCACGTTGGCGGCGCCGAGTATTCGATGCGCTGGAAAATCGCGAGAGGGGCCTTGATCGATGCTGGGCGTATCGATGCCAACGGCCTTGACGCGGCGTTCTTTAATGAGAAACTCGGCCGCCTGCGGCGATAAGCCGGGAAAATGAAGGTCGGTGTCATTGCCCGGCTGATCGGTGCCGAAGTAACGCTTGCGGTCACCCCAGTACTTGCCCCAGCCGGAATGGATCAGAACGATCGCACCTGCCGGTAATCGGCCGTGGGATCTTTCCCACGCGCGGATATCTTCGATGGCCAGGAGATAATCGGCATTCTCAGCGCTCTTGCGCCGCACGTCGATCACCGCGGCCGGGCCGATGGTTTGTGACAAGGGAATCTGCTCGGTGGTCCACTTGCCTTCGGCAAAGTGAAACGGCGCGTCCAGGTGCGTGCCGACGTGCTCGGAGCCGCTATAGTTATACGAAGAGTACCAGTAGCCCGCCGGTGTCCGGCCTTCGCTTACCTTCTCCAAGTGAAAGGGCTTTGCCGTCGGCCAGTAAAGCGTATCCTCGCTGAACGAGTAGGTTAAATCGACGAGCTTTTTATCATCGATGGCGTGAACCGGCGATGAATAAAGTACTAGACAGAACAGCGCGGCGAGCGTCCTGAGCATAAGCGCCTCCGATCCGGCAATTGAATTTTTAACGGACAAATCGGTCAGCGGTTTCTTCGGATGGCCTCAAGCTGTCTTTTGGCATCGGCAAAATCAGGGTTAATTTGAAGCGCTGCTTCGAAGGCATCGGCAGCATCGGCCGTTCGGCCGGCGTCCGCCAGCGCGCGGCCCAACTCGTAGTGGGCCACGTCGTCATCCGGACAAATCTTCAAGCCCTGTCGATACAGGGCTATCGTTTCATCACGGTTCTTCGATAACTGCGCCTTGTCGAAATAGTCGCGAAAGGCGCGCAGGCAATCTTCTTGTTTTTTCTTTTCAGCCGTAAGCTCTTCTTTGATCTTTTCCTGGCGAGCTATTTCGCTTTTCTGCTGGCGAATGAGCTCGGCCTGTTTCGCCAGCTCCTCCGAACCGCAAGCCGACCAAAAAACCACGCTGTAAAATGAAAAAATAAGTAACGGCGCGTTTTGCGAGATCATCTTCGGTTCCGCACCGCCTCGAGTTGATTCTTGGCATCGATGAATCCCGGATTTATTTTGAGTGCGGCTTCGAACTCGCGTTCCGCTTCACCGTGGCGCCCCGCATCGACCAAGACTCGTCCAAGTTCGAAACGGGCAATTTCATCATTGGGACAGATTGCTATCCCTTTACGGTAGAGATCAATCGCTTCATCACGATTCGTCGATGCCTGGGCTCGGTCAAAATATTCGCGAAAGGCGCGCTCGCATTCTTGATTCTTTGCGTCCGGAATTGGGCGACCGGCGCGCAACGCCTCCAATTCCTTTCGTTGTTGCTCGATTTCCGCCGTTTGCTCCTTGAGTTGGGCGTCCATCCGCGCGGCATTTTCTTCGAGGTAGCCGGTAAGGCATCCCGACAAAAATACCGCGGCAAGAAAAGCCAATTTAATTCCAGTTTGGCAAGTTTTCATAAGCAACACTTTTTCAAACTCTCGCTTGCCGTTGGCTACTCACACGGATCATGCGTATCGAGTCAATCCAAGACGGTCTCTGTTTTTCCCATTTCCAGCCCAAGGTAAATCTTTTCGGCCTTGATCGGCAAATCTTTGATGCGCACGCCGACGGCGTCGTAAATCGCGTTGGCGATCGCCGGCGCGACGGGGATGAGCGCGCTCTCGCCGATGCCCTTGGCGCCGAACGGGCCGTTTCGATCCGGCGTTTCCACACAAATCGGATCGATCACCGCGGGCATGTCGCCCAAAGACGGCAGCACATAATCGACAAGATTGGGATTGATGAGTTGGCCATTGTCATAGGCAATCTCTTCGAACATCGCCTGGCCGATGCCGGTGATCGCCGCGCCGGCAAGCTGCTGGCGGCAGCCGAGCGGGTTGAGCGCCTTGCCGACGTCGACGGCGGTGGCATATTTAAGCAGCTTGAACTTGCCGGTGTCGGTGTCCACCTCGACTTCGGCGGCGCCGGCGGCAAGAAACCAGAACGCCGACGTGCTCTTCTCGCCGAACTCGTTTTTGGTCGCCGTCTTAACCTGCCCGTCGCCCACCAGCGTGCCCCCTTGCATGCCGAAACGCTTGAACATCACTTCGGCATAATCGAGGGCCGCCTCGGGCAGACGCACTTGACCGTCGGCGAAAGAGATTTTCTCTTCCGGAATGCCATATTCCTTTGCGACGATTTGCCTTAGCTGCCGCTGGATATCCTGCGCCGCAAGCTGGACCGCTTTGCCCATGTGAAAAGTCGAGCGGCTCGACGACGTGGTCAGGTCATAGGGCACCACGTCGGTGTCGACTCCGAGCACCTGGATTCTTTGCAGTGGAATTCCCAACTCCGCGCCGGCGATCTGCGCCATCACGGTGTCCGAGCCCTGGCCCATTTCCACCGTGCCGATGTAGATTGACAGACTCGCGTCTTCATTGAGCTTGACCACGGCGCAGGAAATCGATGGCGTGATCGTCGCCTTGATCATGCAGGCGAGCCCTTTGCCGCGCCTGATGTTGTCGCCGTTTGAACCTTGAACCTTTGAACCTTTGAACAACTTGTCGCTCCAGCCAATCGACTTGGCAACTTCATCCAGACATTCTTTAAGTCCGATGGCGCGCAACGTTTCGTCGGTGACGAATTTGTCGCCCTCGTCGTAGCCGTTCTTTTTTCGCAATTCGAGGGGATCGATTTTCAGAGCCGCGGCGATGATATCCATTTGCGACTCGACGGCCCAGGCGGATTGGGACACGCCGAAGCCCCGGAAGGCGCCGGCGGGCGGTTTGTTGGTGTAGACGGAATAGGAGTCGATCTTCAAATTGGGAATGCGATAGGGTCCCGCCGCGGTGTAGCCGGATTTCTTCGCGACCCGCGGTCCGATCTCGGCATAGGCGCCGGTGTCGAGATGGATTTCGCACTCGCGCGCCACCAGCGTGCCGTCGTTTTTGACGCCGGTTTTCATGCGGATCACCGCGGCGTGCTTGGTGATTGTGTAGAACACTTCTTCACGCGACAAGACCACACGCACGGGACGTCCGGCTTTTTGCGCCAACGCCACGGTGATCGGTTCGACCTTGGGATAAACTTTGCCGCCGTAACCGCCGCCAAGGTACGGCACGATCACGCGCACCTTCGCCACCGGTACTTTGAAAATATTGGCGAGCTGGGTGCGCACCACGAAGGGATTCTGCGTGGTTGCCCAAACCGTGATCCGGCCGCCCGGCTCGACCGAAGCGATGCACGCATGGGTTTCCAAAAAACAATGCTGCGTCGCCGGCAGGGTGAACGTGTCCTCAAACACCTGGTCCGCCTCGGCGAAACCTTTTTCGATATCGCCGCGATTGAGCTTGAAATGTGTGCAGATGTTGGTGCCTTCTATTGGTTTAAGCTCTGCAAGATCGGCGAAGCCGGACGTCGGCAGCTTGATCGACTCATGGACCAGTGTTGCGCCTGCCTTTAACGATTCTTTAACATCCAAAACGGCCGGCAGTTCTTCATACTCAACTTCGATCAGGCTTAGTGCCTCTTCAGCAGCATCGACGGTCAGCGCGGCGACGGCCGCCGCCGGATCGCCCACATGGCGTACTTTTTCCGTGGCGACGATGGTCTGGTCTTTAAACACCGGGCCATAAAAAGGCTCGATGCCCTCGTCGTGAAGAATATCGTCGCGCGTGAGCACCGCCACGACGCCGGCGACTTTCAGCGCTTTGGAAGCATCGATGCGTTTGATTCGCGCATGAGCATAGGGGCTGCGCAGAATCTTGCCGTGACACATGCCGGCGACATTCATATCCGCCAGATATTGTGCCTTGCCGGTTACTTTGGTTTCGTAATCGAGGCGGCGCACCGGTTTGCCGATTTGGCTTGTTTCCATGGGTTATCTCATCATGTTGCATTCCCCCTCCTTCATCCTCCCCCGCAACGCGGGGGAGGAAAGAGGTGGGGGCAGTCTCGCATCGTTCTTTTTATGGTTGGTTGAGCGTCCCGCTGCGAGTGGCCTCGCCTTACCCTTTACTCCTTACTGCTAACCTCCACGCCCGCCACATTCTTCACCGCTTGCATGATCTCCTGATAACAGCCACAGCGGCAAAAATTTCCCGCCAGATAATCTCTAATCTGTTGCTCCGTCGGTCGCGGGCACTCGTCGAGCAGCGCCTTGGCCGTGAGAATAAAACCTGACGTGCAATAGCCGCACTGAAGCGCGCCGAACTCCATGAACGCCTCTTGGAGCGGATGCAGGGAATTTTTCTCGTTCAATCCTTCGATCGTCAAAACTTCACAACCGTCAACATCCACGGCCAACATCGAGCAGGCGCTCACCGGTTTGCCGTTAACAAGTAACGTGCACGCGCCGCAGACTTGAATATCACAGCCCAGCTTGGCGCCGGTGAGACCGAGCTGATCACGCACCATGTCGAGGAGGCTTGTCCGCGCCTCGACCTCGACACTGCGCTCCATGCCGTTAACTATTAGCGAGATCGGTTTTTTCATTGGTAGCCGTTAGTTACTTTCCGCTGTCAAAATCCTGTCACTCATAACCGGCCCTCACCCTAGCCCTCCCAAAGGGCGAGGGAACCGGAAACATCAATCTATCTTGCTTTTTCTTCGCCTTCTTCGAACCCTCGCCCTGAGGGAGAGGGCAGGGTGAGGGCTCGCTCATTCGCTTTCGCTGCGGCGCGCCTGACCAACGTGCGCACGATCGCGCGTTTGTACTGTTCCGAGCCGCGCAGATCGCTCGTCGGGCTGCACTCTTGTGACGCCATTGCCCCTGCTTGTGCGATCAGCTCAGCGGTGAGTTTCCTGCCGGTGATCGACTCCTCCGCTTTGCGGGCGCGCACCGGAGTCGGCCCGACACAGCCGAGCACGATACGCGCTATCCGAACCGTTTCGTTGTCCAAGGTTAGGCGCACGGCGACCCCGGCGGAAGGCTTATCCACCACGGAGCTGCTGGAAAAGCGGATGTATTCGATGCCGGATCTTGGCGACAACTGTGGCAGGACAACGTGTGTAATGATTTCATCCTCCGCCAAACTGGTGGTGTAGAAATCAAGGAACAGCTCTTCGACGGGAATTGTGCGCTGGCCGGATGGCCCGGTGATTTTCAATTTGCCGTCGAGCGCGATAAAAATTTGCGCTAAATCGGTCAGCGGCTCGCCGGATGCGAGATTGCCGCCGACCGTGCCCATGTTGCGCACGCGGATATTGGCGACTTCTCTTTCCGCTTCGCAAAGAACCGGCAGCTTTTCTCTAACCAACGCGGATGTTTCGAGCTCGCGATGGGTGACCAAAGCGCCGATGATCAGCCCCTCTGTCGCGTCGAACTTAAGAGTTTTGAGTTCCGGTATTCTTTTGATGTTCACCAATGCTTTGGGCTGATAAAGCCCTTGCTTCATCAGAATCGTGACATGAGCGCCGCCGGCGAACACTTTTGCCTCGCCGCCATGCTGCTTCAGCAAAGCGCAGGCTTCAGCGACCGTCGTCGGTTCGAGGTAGTCGAAGTTTTTCACAGTTCGCTTCGCTCTTGTTCAAGGTTCCGAGTTCAAGGTTCAAAGTTCAAACCCCCACCTCTTTCCTCCCCCCGCGACGCGGGGGAGGACGAAGGAGGGGGCCAACATTGAACCTTGAACTTTGAACGTTGAACTTCAGATGTATTTGACCCTATCGACTCCGGGAATTTCGACTTTCTCAAAGCGCCATCGTTCCTTCATCGGCGCGGTCGCATCGATGCCCAAACCGGCGGTCACGCGCGCCTCGGGGCAAGAAGGGTCAAGCGTGGAACACGCGATGCGGGGGATGATGATCGCGTCCTTGTCGGCTTGGAATCGCGTCGCCATCGCCCAATCCACCTGCATGGGATCGAACGGATCGATGTCGTCGTCGACGACGATCACTTGTTTGAGGCCAATGCCCATCGACAGCAGCGCCAAAATGACGTTGCGCGCTTCGTTCTCCGCGCGTTTTTTGATCGACACCACGACATGATGGCGAAATGTCCCGCCCGGCGTCATGTTGACGCCGCGCACTTCCGGCACGATCTTCTTAACTTCGCGATAAACCACCGCGGCGTTGCCGTATTCGATCAACGTGTGGTTTTCCGTCACCGGCATGCCGGTAAGCGCGGTCTGCCAGATCGGATTTTTGCGCATGGTGATCGCGGTCACTTTCAATACCGGCGCCTGCTTGGCCTCGCTGTAGCAGCCGGGATATTCGCCGTAGGGGCCGTCGGCGACCCGCTCACCGGGAATCGTCACGCCTTCGATGACCACTTCGGCAAAAGCGGGAACTTCGACATCGATGGTTTCGCATTTGGTCAGCTTGACCGCCGCGCCGCGCAAACCGCCGGCAACGTGAAATTCGTCGATGCCGTAGGGCACGCGCGCTTGCGACGCGACCACGATCGCCGGATCGACGCCAACCGCCGTGGCAACTTCCACTCCCTGGTTTTTCTCTTCGGCCTTCAAGATCATCCGGCCCAAGTGATGATCCGCCGGCGCCCACAAAGACAGGCGGTCTTTGCCGAGCACCAGCATGCGATGAATCGACAGATTGCGAATCCGGGTGTCGGGATCTTTGCCGACCTGCAAGCCGATCGTCACGTAAGGGCCGCAATCTTTGCTCGCATGGGTAACGATCGGCAGCTTGGTAAGATCGATTTGGTCCCCGGTCCATTTGATTTCCTTGCATGGTCCGGTGGCAACGATCTCGGGCGCAATACGCTTGTCTTCCAGAGTCATGTAACGCTCGAGCAACTCGTTCTGCGGCACACCGAGGCCAAGGGCGACTAATTTTCGCGTCGCGAACAGTCCGCCCAAGACGCGCCAACCTGCGTAACCTTTGACGTTCTCGAACAGCAGCGCCGGTCCTTCAATGTCGGATGTCTTGCGCATGCCCGCGGCGATCTCATACTTGACGCTGACTTCTTCCTTGACCGTTTTTAGCTGGCCCAGGTCTTCCAGGTGAGTAAGAAATCCTCGTAGATCTTCAAACATGAGGTAACCTCAAAAATTCAATTGGAGTACTGGAGTGTCGGAGTGCTGGAGTAATGGGTTCCGGAATTCGTTCCAACTCTCCATCACTCCAATACTCCATTACTCCAACCTTGAGTTCAACCGCAACAGCGGCAGCACTTCGTCGATAAATCTTTTGACCTGCTCGAGCTGATCCTTGGCTGTAAACCGCAGCACCGGCGTCGTGATACCCATGTCGAGCCAATCTTGAATCAATCGCGCGCAGTCCTTCGGCGGTCCGTGCGCGAGCCAGACTTTGATTAGATTTTCAGGCGGATAATTCGGGCCGTAATAGTGGTTGAAGTAATCTTTGGCTTGGGCGTAGGCCGCCCGCCTGTCGTCGTTGATGTTGACCATGCCGTGGATGGCGACTTCGAAGTTGGACAGATCCCTGCCAAGCTCGCCGGCTGATTGCTCAATAACTCCTAACCGCTTGCCAAGCTCCTCGGCGGTCACTCCCATGGTGATGTATCCGTCCGCCAGCGCGCCGACCCGGCGCATCGCCTGATCGACGACTTTGTCGCCGGCTTGCTCGCGGTCGGGGCTAACCGCGATCCAGATCGGCGGCGGTTTCTGCACCGGTTTGGGCACGATGTTGTAGCCTTCCAGAGTGTAATACTTGCCGCGGTGCGTCACTTCACGGTCGCTCCAGATTTGCCGGAGTAGCTCGATCCCTTCTTTCATGCGCCCGACGCGCTCCTCGCGTTTGACGCCGAACGCGCGAAGCTCGCCTTCATGGGCGCCGCCGATGCAGACGCCAAGAAGCATTCTCCCTTGGGAAAGCTGATCCAGTGACGCCCACTGGATGGCCAGCAAGACCGGATGGCGCACCGGAAAAGACGCCATGCAGATTGTCCCGAGCCGCA